>JAQXWB010000099.1 GCA_029225225.1 Bacillota bacterium
CGCTCCTCGCAATGACACGGAAAGGGCATCCTATTTGTCATTGCGAGGAGCGAAGCGACGTGGCAATCTCTGCACAGGCACTCCCTCGCCCGTGTGCCAAGCTGGCGCATTCCAAAACAATCTCACGATTCCTTTCGGCAATTCCGCCTCAAAAATCCCCGTTTCCCGCGCTCCGTAATGTAGGGCCGCTGAATGCCGTCTTATTTTTCTAATTTTCCCATGGAATTAACTTGCATTTCAGCGCATTTGTGCTATAATATCCACGAATTCTAACAAAGGAGCGTTTTTCTATGCCTCTGGTAACTACAACCGAAATGTTCAAGAAGGCCTACGAAGGCGGCTACGCCATCGGCGCTTTCAATGTCAACAACATGGAGATCGTGCAGGGCATCACCGAAGCCTGCGCAGAGACCCGTTCCCCTGTCATTTTGCAGGTGTCCAAGGGCGCGCGTGCCTATGCCAACCACACCTACCTGACCAAGCTGGTCGAGGCGGCTGTCATTGAGAACCCCGAGATCCCCATCGCACTGCATTTGGATCACGGCCCCGACTTTGAAACCTGCAAGAGCTGCATTGACGGCGGCTTCACCTCCGTTATGATCGAAGGCTCCAGCCTCACCTTCGAAGAGAACGTCAAGCTGGCAAAGCGCGTCGTCGAATACGCCCATGACCACGGCGTCGTGGTCGAGGCAGAGCTTGGCACCCTCGCCGGCATCGAAGACGAGGTCAATGTCTCCGCGGAGGACTCCTCCTACACCCGTCCCGAAGAGGTCGAGGAATTCGTCACCCGCACGGGCTGCGACTCCCTCGCCATCGCTATCGGCACCAGCCACGGCGCATATAAGTTCAAGCCCGGCACGAAGCCCCAGCTCCGCTTTGACATCCTGAAGGAAGTGGAAAAGCGTCTGCCCGGCGTCCCCATCGGACTGCACGGGTCCTCCTCCGTCCCGCAGGAATATGTTGAGATGATCAACACCTACGGCGGCGCAATGCCCGGTGCCATCGGCGTGCCCGAGGATCAGCTCCGTGAGGCTGCCCGCATGGCGGTCTGCAAGATTAACATCGACTCCGACCTGCGTCTTGCCATGACCGGTACCATCCGCAAGTATTTCGCGGAGCATCCGGATCATTTCGACCCGCGCCAGTACCTCAAGCCCGCCCGTGCCAACATCAAGGCCATGGTCATGCACAAGCTGATCGACGTCCTCGGCTGCAACGGCAAAGCCTAATCACAAAAATTCAAAGCGGAGACTGCAAAGTGCAGTCTCCGTTTTTGGTTTATTCATCTTCTTCGTTGATCGCTTGCACACAGGGTCGACAAATGCGTTTTCTGCGATAGCTGATCAAATTTTCCGCCGCGCCGCAGAACACGCAGGTCGGCTGGTACTTGCGCAGGACGATACGGTCCTCCTCCAGCGCGATCTCCAGCGGATCATGTTCCTCAATCTCCAATGTACGCCGAAGCTCGATAGGCAGCACCACGCGTCCTAACTCATCGACTTTTCGAACAATTCCCGTTGACTTCATTTGTACTCCTCTCTGACACATAGCGTTTTTCTTTTATTGTATCATGTTTTTTCGTTCTGTCAAGTATAAGGCATAATTAAATCTGCAATTGCATAGGCTGTCCGCGAGGAGGTGTTTCCTGAGATGATGGGCTTTGTATGGGTCGGCATGCTGGTGCTTTCCGTATGCGCTGCGCTGCTGGAGGGACGGCTCGGCGTGCTCACCTCGGCAGCAATGGAGGGCGCGTCCGCCGCAGTAACACTCTGTCTCTCGCTGGCAGGCGCGCTATGCCTTTGGAGCGGCGTGGCGAAGGTCATGGAGCGCGCGGGACTGACGGAAAAGCTGGGCAAGCTGATGCGTCCGCTCTTTCGGCGGCTGTTCCCGCAGGCGGGAAATGATCCCATCGCACTCGGCTACTTAACGGGCAATGTCTCCGCCAACCTGCTCGGCTTGGGCAACGCTGCCACGCCGTTGGGTGTCGCCGCAGTCAAACGGATGAAAGAGCTTTCGGGAGGAACGGAGGCGACGGACGAGATGTGCCTGCTCATCGTGATGAACACCGCCTCGATCCAGCTCCTCCCCACAACGGTTGCCTCCGTCCGCGCGACCTTGGGCGCGTCCTCGCCGTTTGATATCCTGCCCGCCGTCTGGGTAACCTCGCTTCTCTCGGTTACGTCGGGTATCGTCGCGGCAAAGCTCCTGCGGAGGGTCACGCGCCGTGCTTGATTTGCTCATACCTTTGCTTATGATCGGCGTCTCGGTTTTCGCCTTGGCAAAGCGTCAGGACGTCTATTCCGCGCTTTTGGAGGGCGGTCTGGACGGCTTAAAGCTGCTGCTCTCCATCGCGCCCGCTCTCGTCATACTGCTGACAGCGGTCTATATGCTCCGCGCCTCTGGTGCAATTGACCTGCTGACGCAACTGCTCGCGCCCGTGAGCCGTTTGGTCGGCATTCCCGCCGAGACGCTCCCGCTTGTGCTGCTGCGCCCCTTTTCCGGCAGCGCGGCACTCGCCGTGGGTGCGGACTTAATGGCGGTGTACGGCGTTGATTCCCTCATTGGACGCACCGCAGCCATCATGTTAGGGAGCACCGAGACAACCTTTTATACGATCTCAGTCTATTTCGGCGCGGCAGGCGTGAAAAAGACGCGCTATGGCATCCCCGCCGCCCTGATCGCCGACCTCACCGGCTTCGTCGCCGCCTCCCTCACAGCAAGGCTTTTTTAACCGCCCCTATTATTCTATTAAATCTAAAACTTTATAAAATAGCTTCATCGGCGGAATGTAGGGCGGGGACATCTCCCCAGCGACCGCGTAAGCGGCGGACAGCAGGCATAAACAAATTTGTACGCAGTCGGTAGTTC
>JAQXWB010000100.1 GCA_029225225.1 Bacillota bacterium
TGCGTACTAATCAATAAGCTGAGATTGCCACGTCGCTTCGCTCCTCGCAATGACAAATACGGTTGCCTTTTCTGTCATTGCGAACCCAGTGCGCACACTGGGTGCGGCAATCTCGTGCAGGAACCACTGACTGCGCACAAATTTGTTCATTTCTACCATCTGCCGCTTGCGCGGTCGGCACGCCGAGGTCGTCGTGCCCTACGATCGTAGAACGCACCCTCGCCGTAGGGCGCGCCGGGGAGGCGGCGTAACCTACAATCCTCCTATGCTCCCTCGCAGCAGAAGCTGACGGCTCATCTGCCCATATACATATGCTTGCAGCCGATGCCCCTACCAAAAGAATCGGCGAGCTGACATGTCGTCAGCCCGCCGTGTTTTTCAGTTCTTCACAATGTTTTCAATAAAGCGCATCAGGATCGTTGCAACCTGCGCTCTTGTGGCGTTACCTTGCGGCTGAAGCATGTTGTCCGAGCCGTTGATGATTCCCTCACCCACCGTCCAGGACAGCGCTTCTTTCGCATAGCCGCTGATCTGATCTGCGTCGGGGAAAGCGCTGACATCGCCGCGTCTGCTTGTGTCAATCCCCTTCTTCTGCGCGTAGCGGAATAGGATCGTCGCCATCTGTTCCCGCGTGATCTTGCCGTCCGGGTCGAATTTCCCCGCGCCGACGCCATTGACCACGCCGTTTGCCGACGCCCACGCCACTGCGTCAATGTACCAGCTTCCGCTCTTTGCGTTCACATCCGAGAAGGTGTTTTGATATCCCTTCGGCTGACCCTCATAGCGCCACAGCACGGTCACAAGCATGGCGCGCGTCATCGCCGTCTCCGGCTCAAAGGTATTCGCGCTTGTGCCGCCGAACAATCCGTGCGCCACGGCATAATCCACAGACGGGTGATACCATTCCTTCGGATTCACATCCACAAACTTCCCACTCTGACAGCCCTCGCCGCCGTCGCAGGGCTCGTCGCCTGTTGCGGGAATGGGTTCTATCCTTGTTGCGCCGCACCGTGTGCAGGTAAAGGTCTTCACGCCGTTTTCTGTTGCGGTCGGCTGCTTTGTTATCACACCATCATCCCACGCATGACCCAATGCGTCTACATAGGTATCTACATAGCTATCGCCACAACGGGTGCAGGTGTGCGTCGTATAGCCCTGTTCCGTGCAGGTTGGTTCAGTTACGATAGCCTTGTAGTCATGACCAAGCGCCGCAACCTCTCGGGTTTCATAATGCTCGCAACGGGAGCAGTCCCGGCGTTCTGCCCCCTTTTCTGTGCAAGTGGCAGCTTTCGTCTCTGCCCACTCACCAAGGTCATGACCCAAAGCATCTACATAGGTATCCACATAGCTGTCATCGCAACGAGAACAAATGTGGGTTGTATAGCCCTGCTCTGCGCAGGTTGGATCAGTTACGGTAGCCTTATAGTTATGACCAAGCACTTCGATTTCGCGGGTTTCATAATACTCGCAACGGGAGCAATCCCGACGTTCCGCACCCTTTTCCGTACAGGTAGCAGCTTTCGTCTCCGCCCACTCACCAAGGTCATGACCCAAAGCATCTACACAGGTATCCACATAGCTGTCATCGCAGCGGGTGCAGGTGTGTGTCGTATAGCCCTGCTCTGTGCAAGTCGGGTCAGTTACGGTATCCTTGTAGCCATGACCAAGCGCTTCGATTTCGCGGGTTTCATAATACTCGCAACGGGAGCAATCCCGACGTTCCGCACCCTTTTCCGTACAGGTAGCAGCTTTCGTCTCTGTCCACGCGCCGAGATAATGACCCAATGCCTCTACATAGGTATCCACATAGCTGTCCTCGCAGCGGGTGCAGATGTGGGTCGTATAGCCCTGTTCCGTGCAGGTCGGCGCAGTTACGGTATCCTTGTAGCCGTGACCAAGCACTTCGACTTCGCGCGTCTCATAATGCTCGCAACGAGAACAATCTCGGCGCTCCTCACCCTTTTCCATACAGGTGGCAGCTTTCGTCTCTGTCCATTCACCGAAGTCATGACCCAAAGCCTCTACATAGGTATCCACATAGCTGTCATCGCAGCGTGTGCAGGTGTGCGTCGTATAGCCCTGTTCGGTGCAGGTTGGATCAGTTACGGTATCCTTGTAGTCATGACCAAGCACCTCAACCTCGCGCGTCTCATAATACTCGCAACGGGAGCAGTCCCGGCGCTCCTCGCCCTTTTCCGTGCAGGTCGCTGCCTTTGTTTCAGTCCATTCACCGAAGTCATGACCAAGCGCCTCAACTTCGCGGGTCTCATAATACTCGCAGCGGGAACAATCCCGACGTTCCGCACCCTTTTCCGTACAGGTGGCAGCTTTGGTTTCAGTCCATTCACCAAAATCATGACCCAATGCCTCTACATAGGTATCCACATAGCTGTCCTCGCAGCGGGTGCAGGTGTGGGTCGTGTAGCCCTGCTCCGTGCAGGTCGGGTCGGTCACAGTATCCTTGTAGTCGTGACCCAAAACCTCAATTTCACGGGTTTCATAATGCTCACAGCGGGAGCAGTCCCGGCGCTCCGCACCCTTTTCCGTGCAAGTAGCTGCCTTGGTCTCTGTCCATTCACCGAAGTCGTGACCCAATGCGTCTACATAGGTGTCTACATAGCTGTCCTCGCAGCGGGAACAGGTGTGGGTGGTATAGCCCTGTTCGGTGCAAGTGGGCGCAACAACCGTATCCGTGTATTCATGCACCAAGTAGGTTGCGATGATGCTGTCAATGGAGAAACCGTAGGCACCGTCACTGCCATCGGAGACAAGGCGAACCGTCAGCGTGTCACCGTTAATATGTACGGTCTTATTTGCAAGCTCTTTTCCTGTGTACATTGTTCCGTTGACATAGATATAGTCAATGTTCGTTTCTGCTTCAGTTTCGTTTGAAAAGGTCACATCAAGGGAGTATGCACCGTCTGCCGTATAGGTATAGGTCTTATCCAGATTATCCTCGTAATTGTGTGAAGACTCGGGATAATCATTTGCAGGCATGGTTTCGGATGTCAGGTCGTGAATATAAATATTGAGCTGAGCTGTTACATCTTTGCAAGTGACAGTTATGCTCTGCTTGCCGCTCTTGCTCATATCATACTCACCGAGAGTTATCTCCCCTGAAGCATAGTTATATTTTTCGATGCATCCGTCGGAACGCTCGATCGTTACGGAAATGCTGTTTTTTTCCAGTTCATCCCCGACAACATAGCTTGTCTTGCCATTACAAACAACCGATACTGCTTCTGCATCGCTGTACGGCTCCCATGTTATCCGACCGCCGTAATTAAGCATCACTTCCGAAGACCATGTGTCATTTCCGTATGGATAGTATGCTAAAGTTGTAACTCCATTGAAGGATTTGCTGCCAATAGTGGGAGCATTTCCCACAAATACAATTTCGCGAATTTTGGAATAATCTGTATTGAAAAGGTAATCGGGAACCTTTTTAACTTTCTCACCGAATGTTACCTTGATTCCGCTTCCGGCTGTACCGGCATTATAAAACACATTGGAACTACTCGTCAAATCTGTCACAACTTTGGCATTGTAGTTTATTTCCGTAAGCCCGGTACAATTGTAGAATGCAGAGACACCGATGCTCGTTACGCTATTGCTTATCGTCACGCTCGTCAGGCTGCTGCAATCTTTAAACAAATATGCCGGTATCTTCTCAACCCCGTCTCCGAATGTTACCTTGATTCCGCTTCCGGCTGTACCGGCATTATAAAACACATCGGAACTACTCGTCAAATCTGTCACAGCTTTGGCATTGTAGTTTATTTCCGTAAGCCGGGTACAGTAGTTGAATGCACCGCCTCTGATGCTCGTTACGCTATTGCCTATCGTCACGCTCTTCAGGCTGCTGCAGCTGTAGAACGCATAATCGCCGATGCTCGTCACGCTGTTCGGAATCGTGATGCTGATTAGGCTGCTGCAGCTGTAGAACGCATAATCGCCGATGCTCGTCACGCTGTTGGGAATGGTGATGCTGATTAGGCTGCTGCAGCCCTCAAACGTACAAATTTCAATGCTAGTCACACTTTCACCAATTGTGACGCTCGTCAGACTGGTACAGCAATAGAACGCATAACCGGCTATTTTCGTCACGCTGTTCGGAATCGTGATGCTTGTCAGGCTGGTGCAGTTAGAGAACGCGTCCATACCAATGCTGGTAACGCTGTCGGGAATCGTGACGCTCGTCAGACTGCTGCAGCCCCAGAACGCAAAAGAGCCAATGCTGGTAACGCTGTCGGGAATCACATAGCTGGCCTTTTTGCCGCCGGGGCAGCAGATCAATTCCGCGCAGTCCTTATTGAACAGAACACCGTCTTGTGAACAATAGCTTGGATTCCCAGCAGAAACTTCAATTGTGATCAGGCTGCTACAGCCACGGAAGGCATTGCCCTCAATGCTGGCCACGCTGTCGGGAATCGTGATACTGGTCAGCCCGGTGCAGACGTAGAACGCATCAGAGTCGATGCTCGTCACACTGTCGGGAATCGTGACACTCGTCAGCCCGGTGCAGCCGTAGAACGCAACATAGCCGATGCTCGTCACGCTGTTCGGAATCGTGATGCTTGTCAGGCTGCTGCAGTTACGGAATGCTCCATATCCAATGGCGGTTACAGGATACCCACCCAAAGTAGACGGGATGGTAATGCTGCCGCTTACGGAAGTATCACAAGCCGTTATGGTTGCTTCTCCGTTAGACACAGTGTATGTATATATCCCATCCGTTGCCGCGTTGGTCGTATTGCAGAAAAGAAATAGCGTAACAACTGCCACGCAGGCGCAAAACACCGTTGTCAATAATCGTTTCATGACAAAACCTCCTTTATATTTCGGACCAAATAGCAGCCGGAATGATTCAGTCCTTTAAAGCCAAAATAGCCGCCAGGAGTTGCCCTATTTCAATAATTACTTTCGACCATGTGGCTAATGAATCAGTAAAAGATTGTTTTATTTGCTTCTGACTGTAGGATGTTGCTATTTCCATTCCTTTTGGGGTGAGCACTACAACATACGGAATTCTTCGATCATCGCGTTCCTGAAACGCTGCAAGATAGCCACGATCGTGAAGTTGTTCATAAGCCTCCCGGATACCTGTGGTTCCCTTCGGTAAAACCGCCCAGTCAATTTCCAGCGCTGGATTGTTCTTCAATTGGAGAGATAGCACAAGTAACTGCTTAATCTCTTGTATTGAGAGAGGCCGGACGCTGCGAATCGGAATGCACCATTTCTTTCTTTCGTTTTTAAATGCACCAACTACTTTACAATCCTTGCAATACTCTCCAACAGTCTTTGGCTTAACTCGCCATAATTTGCTTGCAACCCTTGTGGTCATGTAATACTCTCCGTTGATTTCGAAAATTCCTTCACTCATAGGCCATGCTCATCCTTTTTCTTTAATCGTTTTTGCCCTATCTCTTGCATCTCTTTACACGCCGTAATACACTTTTAGATTAACACATTTTTGTTCAATTGGCAACATATATATTCATAAATTCAAAAAACCTCCTTTACACTTATGGCGTAAAGGAGGCAAGCTTTTATGATGGATGCAATCATTGTCGGTCGCGTGCTCCAACGGTTCCGTGAGAAAAAAGGTATGTCTCAGGAACTTGTCAGCGGTCTTGCGGGAATTGGCAGAACACATTTGAGCGCCATTGAGCGCGGTGAACGAAAACCCACATTAGAAACATTTTACAAAATCGGGCAGGCGATGCAGATCCGACCAAGTGTCCTTTTAGCGGCAATTGAGGAAGAGGTGAAAAAAAAGGCACTGTAGTGCAGTGCGCAGACTACAGCTTCGCCGCTGAGGTCAAGGACGGAATCGAAAAGCTCTCACCATCCCGGGCAGAGCATATTCTGCTGCTGATCAAAGACCTAACGTAACCATAAAAAACGCCCCCCTTTCCGCCGAAAGGGAGGTTCTTTGTATAGTTATGTTTATGAATGGAACCAAGCAAAGGGAGCGGATTGCTCCGCTGCCTCGTGGGTTATAACAGTTCAAATTTTCATCAGTTGTGTAATATATTTCCATTGATGCACTCTTTATATTGCCAATTAGGGAACCTTTGACCAAATTGCACCTGATGTGAAAGTAATTCTACTCAAAAACGATAAGACATATTCTCTCCGTTTTCTTTCATCAGCCATAAAAGCTTGGTTCGCTCCAAGCGATCACTGTCATCCGAGTATTCGCGGAAATAATGCAGAATGCTCTCCGCCCTGTTTGCGTTGCCGACGATGTAGTTTCGCAGATCTTCTAAGAAATCGTCATTTGTATGCTTTACGAGATCTGCGCCATACAAGGGCGGGACGATATTGCGGTTTCCTGTGCCAAAAATACAGCCGCTTTCCAAATGATCGATGCATAGGTCGCCATGGGCATCAAGAAATAAAATTTGCATATCCTCTGACAGTACCACGGCATTTTTCACGGGAGCAAAGGGCGTGCAGTCGATTTTCAACAACTCCCCGACTTGAAAGGGGGCAGGCAAATCCACGGTTCGCATATTGTTTGGTGCAAACAGCAGGGACGCAGTATCCCCGTTGCTTACCGCTTCCCAATGGGTAAAATAAGCCCAATACTGCCCGACAGAATAAAAGCTCCATGTTTTCAGCCTTTGCCCATTGCGATCCTCCCAAACCTCTAACATGTGCCAAGCGCGAAAAGGCATTTTTGCAAGCTGCCGCTCCACTTCCTCATAATCTGCAAACTCGGTGCTTTCAAACTCCCACGCGGAGAGATAAGAGCGAAGAAGATACTGCCTTCCTCCGCTTTCTTGCAAAGAACGCATTGCCGCCTCTGCAGACTGCGCATATTGCAGAAAGCCAAATTCCTTTAACAGATCGATCTTCCATTGCAATGTAATGCTTGCCTTCGCAATAAATTGCCCCATATCAAAGCAATCCAAATTCCGCAATAAATGCCCGCCCACCTGTGCCGACTTCACCAATTCAAAAATCACAAACGCCTGATCCATGCCGTTCACTCCTGAAAAATAGTTTTTCCCAAAAAAGGAAGCCCATCAGTAAACACCGACGGGCTTCAGAAGACATCTGTTATTATAATAATTGGTGACTCAGCTAATATGAACTAATTTCGGAAAACTTTGTAGAATTGCACAGTTTTCAAAAGAAAAATAAATTGACTTGCACAATTTTCACCGGATCGAACCTGTTTATCTGCCGATCAGCATTCCGGTAGCATCACCTTTCGCAACCATCCTGCCGCTGAATTCATAGGTGTTACCGTTTTTCTTATCATACCATCCAATCAATCTTCCGTCGAATGCGCGGACACTCTTTCTGTTGGGATCGTCCTCGATAAATGCGATGATCTTACCATTGAAATCCCGAATTGCTTCTTTTGCCATACGGAATTCCTCTTTATATCAGCGCAATGCGCCCCATTTTTGGTAGTTGCTGCAAACAAAGCAGGACACCTCGCCACCTGTTGAGACGCTATGGTGATTACGGCAGTAGCAGGGACCTCGCTGATTCATGTCCCGGACCTCTACCTGCGTACCGTTCAGCTTTACCGCGCGTTCGCCACCCCAATTCGCACAGGTGGCACAAGCTCTGTTTCCATTTGAGTAATACTTCATTTCCATATCTCCTTTGTGGTTATTTTCTTTCGACCTAATCCGCTGGGAAGCCGGCAGCTTCCAGCATGGGTCGAATATTTTCAAGCATTCTCTCACCTTCGGGGTCGGTTTCAGGTGTCTCACCGAAAAGAGATTCATCATACAGCCAATCTTCATCCGGACTCACATCTCCGCTGGCCACTGCATATGCGACGTGTAAAGCCGCCTTACCGTAAAGAGAGTGATTCAGTTTCTTAAGAAAGACGATCAGATTTCCGCAAGCAATGTCGAAGGCTTCGTCAATAAAATTGATATATTCCTCCTCCGGCTGAGGAATCCGACCTTTAAAAATTTCGTCAAACCGACGTATCACTTGCCTTTCCAATACTACGTCAAAGGTGAATAAGTTGATCTCTTTCCCTGCTTCCGTAAGTGCCTTTAATTCAGGCATCTCCTCCAAGTAGCGAAGGAAAAAGGCAGCTAAAAGGTTTTCGTCTTCTTCCCTTTTGTTGTAACAGTCTCCTAAAACCAATAGCTGCACATCGCTTAGCGGACTTTTCTTAATGTAGTTTTCTTTCGGTGCTTCGCTGTCAAGCGGTTTACTCTCCTGTGCCGGTCGCAGGATGCCCATTTTTCGAAGCAGAGACTTAATCAAGAAAATGTCTACAGCCAGACCAATTCCGCCAAACACCAGACCAACAAAGAAGTTTATTTGGTTAAAAACAGCAAACAATATGAGTGTGACCATACATTGCCCTCCTTTTTTGTAATTTGATAGAACGATAGGAAATTGCATTGCATCAAATCAGATCTGATTGCACTTATTTAGGTGCAAATTCATTATAACAGGTGGCTATAATAAAGTCAACTAATTTTTGCACCTATTTTAGTGCAAAGGAGCGTTGCATGAATCATACTGTCGAAAAACGAGTGGGAAATAATATCCGTATTTTAAGAGAAAAAGCTAACATGACGCAGGAGGTATTAGCCGCCAAACTACAGCTCCATGGCTGCGATATCACACGAAGTGCCGTTGCCAAAATTGAAGTAGGGCAGAGGCACTTGTATCCTGATGAGATCATTTTGATCAAGCAAATTCTGAATGTCCGTTATGAGGATATTTTTGATACCGGTTCTTGATTACATTTTTGCATCATGAATCAGCATTAAGAAGCTCTGAACAAATCAGCGGCGGCGCTCGGCGGTTCTTTTGCCGAGCGCTCTTGTTGATTTATTCAGAGCTTCCTTAATCACAAATGAGGGAGCGGAATATCCGCTCCCTCGGTGGGTTTTCGATTTTCTCAGTCTAAAATTTCCATCAGTCTGCCGCAGCAGAAGGGGATGGGTTCGCCTGCCTTGACGTGCTGGGTTTTGTTGCAGGTGACGCAATAGACATACGGTCATAGGGCGCAACGACCCCAGCACGCCATTTGGTTAGCTTTGTACGCTGAGTGAACTCCACAGCACTTGGCTCTTCGTTATGAAGCCGCCTGCTTTTAAGATTAATCTCCCCAAATAGTACCGCTGTCATCGGGCGTGGGAGGATTATCGCCGCCAATGGGAATGTTCGCTGTACTTGTTGTAATAACATCCTCTGTCTCAAAATGGGAGATATTCATTTCTGCCGGTTCAAATTTTTTCAAAGTCATGTATTTTCCCTCCGTTAAACGATTTTACAGCAATATGCCCTGTGAGAAATGACAGTATTGACTACAAATGATTGTAACTATATTTTGTCAAGTTGTCAAGAAGAATTTATTTCGCGAAATTGAAAAGAGGGAGCGGATCACTCCGCTCCCTCGTGGGTTATATCAGTCTAAAATTTCCATCAGTCTGCCGCAGCAGAAGGGGATGGGTTCGCCGGCTTTGACGTGCTGGGTCTTGTTGCAGGTGACGCAGTAGACGTCCGTGTCATAGGGCGCGCGAATGACGGGGATCTCGTTCTTCTCCTGCAGGCTCAAACCCTCAATGTGGAAGGTCGCGGTCTTGTTCTCGGAGGGGACATAGACGCCCATCGGCTGCAAGGACTTCGTTGCGCCGGTGCAGTTGCCCATCTTGACCCACAGGGCTTCCAATTCCGCAGCCTCGGCTGCGTGCTCGGGAGTAAACTCCACGACATCCTTATTGATGCGAATCTTCATGGCTTATTCCTCCGGGCTGAAATCGTCCTTGCCCACGCCGCAAAGCTCGCAGGCGAAATCCTCGGGAAGGTCTTCCCACTTCACGCCGGTCTCTTCCTCATCATAGACCCAGCCGCACATATTGCAGACATACTTCATTGTAAAAATCTCCTTTACGGTTTTTTCAATAAGTCACCTTTCTATTTCAACAAGGAAAATCCCACTAATCCGCAAAGATAGGGAAGATACGCTATATAGTCGTCCAATATCCATCCTTCAATCTGCATGGAACCAAGGCACTGAGGAATAAAGACAGGCTTCATTTCCATAACAACCTGCTTGTTATTATAGAACTCGATTTTGTCAGAAGTCGCCACGTAATTAAAGCTCTTTGCATCATATGGTTCTTCTGTCCCTGATAAGTGCGTAATAATCCGACTGTTATCTTCATCAAATTCTACAATTATTTGGTCGTTTTGGTCATATGCCAAAAGATGGATTCCGAGCACCTTTGTTTCATAGGAATACTGACTACTTCTCATCACAATCAATGATTCTGCAAATTGCACGGTTACAGACGCAGGACTGTGATGGTTTTCCTCTGAGTAAGAAATGATGATATCCGGCTTTGGTAGGTAATAGTTAAAGCCTTTATCCGGCGGAACCGCCTTTTGCATATAAATATCCCATTCCGCTCCATGATGAACGATGTGAAATGGAATGCTGGAAAGCGTGGATTTTCTCCTCGTTGAAAAAAACATGCAATTTACTTAAAATAACGCTTCAGCAGACCCTCAAGGGCGCGGCCATGACGGGCCTCGTCTCTTGCCATCTCGTGGACGGTGTCATGGATGGCGTCGAGGTTGTTCTTCTTCGCGACCTTCGCCAGCTCGAACTTGCCTGCCGTTGCGCCGTACTCGCAGTCCACACGCCATGCGAGGTTCTTCTTGGTGGAATCGGTCATGTTCGGCTCCAGCTCGCTGCCGAGGAGCTCCGCGAACTTTGCGGCATGCTCCGCTTCTTCATAAGCTGCCTTTTCCCAGTACAGACCGATCTCGGGATAGCCCTCACGATGGGCGATACGCGCCATGCAGAGGTACATGCCGACTTCGCTGCACTCGCCGTTGAAGTTGGCCTTGAGCTGGTCGAGGATGAACTTCTTGTCCTCTTCGGGAACGCCGTCGAGCTTCGCGCCGACACCGAACACATGCTCGGCAGCCAGAGCCATTTCGCCCTCAACGAGCTTGAACTTCTCACCGGCTACGCCGCAGAGCGGGCACTTGAAGCCTTCGGGCATCTCTCCTTCGTGGACATAACCGCAAACGGGGCATACATACTTCTTCATTGAATTTTCCTCCATATTCAGTAAAAATTATTGTTTTGCGTCTGCGTTGACGCATTGGTTACAGATACCGGTAAAGGTCAGGACACATTCGCGGACGGAGCCGCAATCCACCTGCTCGGCTAACTTCTGCGGCGGGTCGATATTGTCAACGTCGATCACCGCGCTGCAATGGGTGCAAACGAAATGGGCGTGGGGCACGGTGCAGCGGTCAAAGCGCTCCGTCCCGTTCACAACGCCGACCGAGGAGATGATTCCCTCCTGCTTAAAGGCGGCGAGATTGCGGTAGACCGTGCCGAGGGAGAGATCGGGAATCTGCGGCTTGAGCTGGGCATAGACCCATTCGGCGCTCGGGTGCGTCGCAGTAGAACAGACGCATTCCAAAATCGCGTCGCGTTTCCTGCTGTGCTTGCGTGCCGCCATCCTCATCTCCTCCAAAATAATAATAATTATCATTTGCGTTATTATATTAGCACAGAGTGTTCCCTTTGTCAAGCGGTTTTTCAAAAAAAGGCGGAGCAACGAATCCTTGAGAAAGGTCTTGTAGTCTTAGGATATGTCCGAGGCAACCGCGTAGACAGTATAGACAAACAAGCTTGTACGCAATCGATAGTTCCTGCACCGGCTTATGACATGTCACCGCCCTACAGGGAGTTTTATGGAAATAACTAATTGGGATAGTTTCTACACGAGATTGCCACGGCGCGAGCGCCTCGCAATGACACGGGTGGAGAGTTTATGCGGAATTTTGGGTTCCTGCACCTTCGGGGACACGTCCCCGAAGGTGCAGTGTTTTTTTAAAAACGCCGTGTTCTTGGCATCAGCGCTGCTGTCATTTCCCAGAGCATGTGGGCGTGTTCCTCCTCGTCGTCCGCCATGGCGTTGAACATGGACGCCTGCTCCGGGAAGCGTCTTGCCGCGTTGTGGTAGCCCTTTGCCGCCGACAGCTCCGCCGGATACGCGCTGCGCATGGCAGCCGAGAGCGAACGCTCGGTATCCGCCGCTGCGGGAAAGACCTTCGGGCGCACGCCGAACAGCAGAAAATACAGCGCCGCAAGCCGCCGAAAATGTCGCGTCTCATCCGCCGCCATATGCCGGAACCGCTGGGCAAAGCTGCCGCCGCGAGAGGCAAGGGCGCGATAGGTCGCGGCGCTTGCCTGCTCTCCGGAGAGCCATTGCAAAAGCATTTCCTCCTCCGGCGCGGTCTGCGGCGGCTGTAGGACGCGGCTCCAAACCTCCTGTACCTTTACGGGATCATAAATATCCATAGCACTTCCCTCCTTCGCCAGTCTATGCCGCGAAGGGGGAAAGCTTGACAAAAACCCACAGGAAAAGCAGGCTTTCCGCGGGTCATGCATTTGGGGAATCAGGCAACGGGCGCTACTCGCTGCCGGGGATCTTCAAAGGAAGAACGAATTGCGTGCCGCAGCGATAGATTGTGAGTTTCAGGATATCGCCCGGCTTACAATTTCCGATCGCGGTAAAATAATCCGCAATGCTTGCCACCTCCGTATCTCCGACGAAAAGGAGAACATCGCCCGAGAGAATCCCCGCTATGTCGGCGCTGCTGCCGGAGGTGATGCTTCGGACGATGATGCCCTCCGGCAAATCCCAATAACGGCGCTCCGCGTCGTCCAGCGCGGAAAGCTCCATACCGAAGGAGCTGCTTTCGTTTTCGCCGCTCGTCTGCTTCGGGCTGCGGATAGGATAGATGTCTGACGCAGCATCCTCCGTCTCGTCCTGTGACGTCTGCTCCGCGTCAAGGTGGTTCTGACGGACGTGCAGGGCAATGGTGAGCAGATTTGCAGCGAGCACCACTGCCAAAAGCGACAAGACCAAGGGGAGGCGTGATTTGTCAAGCTCGCGCCGCCGTCCCGTGCCGTAATAGCAGGGGCGCTCCTGCGCTTCCTCATGGTTCTCTCGGTGCTTCGGTTGTTCCATTGTGACGCCTCCTTTCTTCATAATCGGTCGTTCCTGCACGCGGGCGGATGCTATCCGCCCCTACGCGTTGGCTGTCAGTGTTCTCGTAGGGGCGGCTATCAGCCGCCCGTTTTTTGATTCGTGCGAAGCACTCCTCTGCCACTCACCCTTAGCCTAAAAAGTGCCTGCACGCGGGCGGATGCTATCCGCCCCTACGGCGTTCTATGGCTTAGCCCTTGCTCAGGGACAGGGTAAAGGTAAACTCCGTCTTGCCGTCGGCGCTGGTGACATAGACATCCTCGCCATGGGCAAGGACGATGGTTTTGACGATATACAGCCCCAAGCCCACACCGTCGCGGTCGGTTGAACGGCTCTTGTCGGTTTTATGGAAGCGGTCAAAGATCAGCGGCAGCTCCTCCGGCGCGATGGTCGGGCCGGTGTTTCCCACGGTGACGACCGCGCTGCTGCCCTGCTGCACGACGCGGATCGAGAGCGTGCCGCCTTGGTTGATGAATTTGACCGCGTTATCCAGCAGATTATACAGCACCTGCGTGATGGCATCCTGCATGGCACGGACGGTCAAGCCCATCTCGGGCATATCAATGTCCACGTCCAGCTCCTTCTGATTGATGCGCTGCTCAAAGCTCAGAAGCGCCTGCCCTGCCGCCTCGCAGATATCGAAATCCGTCAGCTTCTCCGGCGGTATGCCCTGATCCCGCAGACGCGAGACATCGAGCATATTGCGCACCAAGCGGGAGAGTCTGCGCACCTCGGTGGCGACCAGCTCCATATACTGCCGGTGCTTCTCCTTCGGGATCGTGCCGTCGAGCATCCCGTCGAGGTAGCCCGCAATGGTCGTCATCGGCGTTTTCAGCTCATGGCTGACATTCGCGACGAATTCCTGCCGCACCGTCTCCGAATTCTGCACGGCGACCGCCATATTATTGAACGCCACCGCCAGCTCCTCGATCTCCTCATTTTGATTGCCCGTCGGCACGCGCACGCTCAGATCTCCGTGGGCAATCCGTCTCGCCGCAGCCGCCATGTCGCGGATCGGCTTTGTCTCGCGGCGGGTCAGATAAGGCGCGATCAGCAGGACGAGCGCCAAGACAAACAGCGCCGTCATCAGGAAGATCCGCAGCATCTGTCCCGTCAAAGCCTTGAGCGCGGACTTCTGCACTGACGCGACGACGATGCACAGCGGATTTCCTGCCTCGTCCGTGACCGGCATCGCCACCGCCACGCGCGTCTGACCGTAGATCGTCGACGCCTTGCCGTCCACCCGCGTCTCACCCTTGCGGAACACCTTTCCCGCCGTCTCCGCGCCGATGGTGCCGCCGATGTGCTCGCAGCGCTGGATATCCTGCGCGCAGATGCGAACCGTCCCGCCCGTGTCGCAGATCAGAATATCGGTTTCCGACGCAGCAGAGGCGACCGATAGATTTGTACGGAAGCTCCAATCGTTGAGATAGGAAGCGGAATACGCCTCGATGAGCTGCGTCACCGCGTCGGCAGAGCTGCAAAGCGACCGCTCGCGTTCCTGCGTGGTGTAGTATTCAAACACTGCCCAAAAGGACAGGGCGGTCAGCATGGTAGCGGCGAGCAGAACGCAGACAATCAGCGTGATCTGCCGCCGAAAGGTCGTCTTCATTGCGCGTTGACCTCGAATTTATAGCCCACCGACCAGACCGTTTTCAGCTCCCATTGATCGGACACGCCCTCTAACTTTTCGCGCAGGCGCTTGATATGGACGTCCACGGTGCGGGTGTCGCCGAAATAGTCAAAGCCCCAGACCTCGTCCAAGAGCTGATTGCGGGTGTAGACGCGGTTGGGCGTCGAGGCAAGGTGATACAGTAGTTCCATCTCCTTCGGCGGTGTCGGCACCTTTTTGCCGTCCACCGTCAGCTCGAACGCGTCCATGTCGATGATGAGCTTGTCAAACACCAGACGGCGCGTGGACTTCTCCGGCTCGATGCCGCTGCGGCGCAGAACCGCCTCAATACGCGCAAGCACCTCCTTCATCTCGAAGGGCTTGGTGATATAATCGTCGGCGCCCTGCTTCAGACCCGCGACCTTGTCCTCCGTCTCGCTTTTCGCCGTGAGCATGATGATCGGCGTCTTGCTCTCGGAACGAATGGTGCGGCAGACCGCCGAGCCGTCCATGCCGGGCAGCATCAGATCGAGCAGCACCAAGGACGGCTGCTTCTCGCGAAACAGCTCCACGCCCCGCAGCCCGTCATGCGCGATGGCAACCTCGTAGCCCTCTTTTTCCAAGTATAGGCGCAGAAGATCGGCAATATTGCGGTCATCCTCCACGATCAGCACAGTTTTTGCCATGCCAAACTCCCCCTTTTTCTGTTTCTGCTTAACATTATAGCGCAAACCCGCCGTTTTGGGTGAACAATTTGTGAATTGGAACAAATTTGTCACAGCCAATGGGACGGGAAGGACTAAGGGTGAATGACTGTGGGGTGCTCCGCGCGGATGATAAACGGGCGGCTGATAGCCGCCCTTACAGCATAGGTTGCAAGTTCTCTCATAGGGGCGGCTATCAGCCGCCCGAATTTCAAATCCGCGTGGAACGCTCCTACACGATTCTCTATTCGTGATTCACGATTCACTGCGCTTCCTGCAAAGGCGCGTCAAGGATGCCGCGCGCTACAAGTTCTAAGGAACCTCTGCACAGTTTTTTAGTGCGGCAAAATAATATTTTGGGCGGAAAGCGCTTGCATTTCGCTTCTTGGTGTGATACGATAAATTTGTATCGGAATGTGTGGAATTTCGGCAGTTTCCGTATCCGCACCGACATAGAAAAAACATCATTAGGAGGCAATTTGTCATGAATGTTGCTGAAATCATGGAACGGCGCAACGCGTTTTCCTTCGAAGTGTTCCCCCCGAAGACGGACGTCGGCATGGAGAAGCTCTGCGGCGAGGGCGGCGTGCTGGAAAAGCTCTATACGCTGAACCCCGACTACATCTCCTGCACCTACGGCGCGGGCGGCACGAATGTCGGCAAGAACCTTGAGGTTCTCGACAAGATCGTGAAGGACGGCAAGTGCGTCGGCGTGACCCACTTCACCTGCATCGGCAATACCAAGGAAGGCATCAAGGAGCAGCTCCAGACCTACCTTGACCACGGCATCAACCATATGCTCGCGCTGCGCGGCGACCTGCCCTTCGGCTGGACCGGCACGGGCGGCGACCTGCACTACGCCACCGAGCTTGTTAAGTTCGTCCGTCAGGAGTTCGGCGACAAGTTCACCATCGCGGTGGCAGGCTCCCCCGAGGGACATATCGCCTGCCGCAGCCTCGAGGCGGACATTGCCTTCCTGAAGCAGAAGCAGGACAACGGCGCAGACTACATCATGACCCAGCTCTGCTGGGATATGGATCAGTTCCGTTACTGGCTCGACGCGATCCGCGCCGCCGGCATCTGGATGCCTGTCGATGTGGGCATCATGCCGATCCTCGATCAGGCTGCCACCATCAACATGGCGCTCTCCCGCAACGGCTGCGTCATGCCCCGCGCCCTGTGCGAGATCATCTCGAAGAACTGGATCTTCCCGAATCCCTTCGACAAGGAGCCCTTCGACGCCAATGTTGAGGCAAAGAAGGCATCCTTCAAGGAAGCCGGCATCGAATACACCATCCGTCAGATCGACGAGTACCGTGCCTGCGGCATCAACGGCATCCATCTGTACGCACTGAACAAGTACGACGATGTCGCCCGCATCGCCAAGGAAGCCGGACTGCTTGACCTGATCTAATCGGTTAAGCACCCCTGTTTTGTCATTGCGAAGCCGGTGCGCACACCGGCTGTGGCAATCTCCGGCTGTAGGTTTGTACGCGCTTAGTACTTCCTGCACGAGATTGCCGCGTCGCTGCGCTCCTCGCAATGACAGATTTGGAGGTTTTCCTGTAGAACATCGCAATTTCCCGTAAAGGAGATCATTCCTATGACCCATACCATCGCTGTCGCCGGAAAGGGCGGCGTCGGAAAGACGACCGTCTGCGGCATGCTGATCGACGCGCTCATCAAGGACGGCAAGGGTCCCCTGCTCGTCGTCGACGCGGACGCCAACTCGAACCTCAACGAGGTCTTGGGCGTCGAGGTCGAGACGACCTTGGGCGCCGTCCGCGAGGAGATTGCGCAGGCAGAGCTGCGAGGCGACGTGATCCCGAAAAACATGACCAAGGCGGACTACGCCGAATACCGCTTTAACTCCGCGCTCGTGGAGGAGGACGATTTTGACATGCTCGTGATGGGCAGAACGCAGGGCAAGGGCTGCTACTGCTATGTCAACGGCATCCTCAAAACGCAGGTGGACAAGTACGTCGGCAACTACCGCTACACGGTCATCGACAACGAAGCCGGCATGGAGCATATCGCCCGTGGTACGCTGCCCCATGTGGACACGCTGCTGCTTGTGTCGGACTGCTCCCGCAGGGGCATTCAAGCCGTCGGCAGGATCGCGGAAATGGTCAGAGAGTTGAATCTCAAGCCGACCACCATGCGCCTGATCGTCAACCGCGCGCCGAACGGCGTTCTGTCCGAGGGCGTGAAGGAGGAGATCGCGGCGCAGAAGCTCGATCTGCTCGGCGTTTTGCCGCAGGACGAGGCGGTATACGAAGCCGACTGCGACGGCAGACCCAGCTCCAAGATCCCCGACTCCAGCCCCATGAAGCAGGCACTTCACGCTCTGCTGAAACAGTTATCCTTATAAAAAACACCCCTGTAGGGCGGAGGCTACCCTATTTGTCATTGCGAAACCAGTGCGCACACCGGTCGTGGCAATCTCAGGCTGTAGGTTTGTACGCGCTTAGTACTTCCTGCACGAGATTGCCGCGTCGCTGCGCTCCTCGCAATGACACGGGAAAGCTACCCTAATTTGTCATTGCGAGACCAGTGCGCACACCGGTCGTGGCAATCTCAGGCTGTAGGTTTGTACGCGCTTAGTACTTCCTGCACGAGATTGCCACGTCGCTGCGCTCCTCGCAATGACACGGAGAGGCTACCTTCGTTATTCACTATTCACTATTCACCATTCGTTATTCACTATTCCCACGTAAATACCGGCCGGTGTTTTTGGCGCCGACCGTAACAAATTCAGGAGGTATTCCCATGGCTTTTGAACCCAAAACGCAGGCATTTACCTCGTCGATCGCCACTGTCACCCTCGGCACAGGGGACAAGGCTTGCAAGCTCGGCGGCGTGAACGTCCTGCCCTTCTACTCCTTCGACGCGCCCATTGAGAACGCGCCGAAGATCGGCGTAGAGATCACCGACGCAGGCATTGCGGCTTATCCGCAGAAGGGCTTGCAGGAATTCTACGCAGGCTGCACCACCCCCGCCGAAATGGCGAAGCGCGTTGAGACGATGCACGGCGCATCCTTCATTTGCCTGCATCTCGAGGGCGCCGATCCCAACGGCGAAAATAAGTCCGTCGAGGAGTGCGTCGAGATCGCGAAATCCGTTGCGGAAGCGACCGACCTGCCCCTCGTCATCATGGGCTGCAAGAACATCGAAAAGGACGCGGAGCTGTTCACCAAGATCTCCGAGGCTTTGCAGGGCAAGAACATTCTCGTTCTCTCCGCCCGTGAGGAAAACTACAAGACCGTCGGCGCATCCGCTGCGCTGGCTTACGGTCAGAAGGTCGGCGCGGAATCCGCCGTCGACATCAACCTCGCAAAGCAGCTCAACGTCCTTATGACCCAGCTCGGCGTCGCCCCCTCGTCCATTGTGATGAACGCAGGCTCCGCCGCCGCAGGCTACGGCTATGAGTACGTCGCCTCCACCCTCGACCGCATCCGCGCCGCAGCTTTGGCGCAGAGCGACGACCAGCTCCAAATGCCCATCATGACGCCCGTCTCCACCGAGACATGGAACGTCAAGGAAGCCATCATGTCCGAGGCGGATATGCCCGAATGGGGCAGCGCCGAGGAGCGCGGCATTGAGATGGAGATCACCACCGCCTCGGCTTGTCTCGCAGGCGGCTCCGACGCTGTTATCATGCGGCACCCCGCTGCCATCAAGGCCATTGCCGACATGATCGAAGCGTTGGTCTGATCGGAAGGAGGAAACAACTATGGCACTGAAAGGCTTAGATATTTTCAAGCTCTCCCCCAAGAAGAACTGTAAGGAATGCGGCAGCCCCACCTGCATGGCGTTCTGCATGAAGGTCGCACAGGGCGCGGTCGCGCTGGATAAGTGTCCGTACTTCTCCCCGGACGCAATCGCAAAGCTCTCCGAGGCCACTGCGCCTCCCATGAAGACCATCACGGTCGGCGACGACATCAAGCTCGGCGGCGAGACTGTTCTGTTCCGCCACGAGAAGACCCTCGTCTCCCGCAACCGTTTCGCCGTCCCCGTCTGCACCGGCATGGAGGACGCGGAGGTCGATCAGAAGCTTGCCGATATGCAGAAGGTCGATTACGAGCGCATCGGCGAGCGCGAGTATGTCGAGTTCGTCCTCGTCCACTGCTCCAAGGATTCCGCGGGCAAGTGGGAAGACCTCGTCAAGAAGGCTATGGCGACCGGCAGAACCCTCATTCTCGACTGCGAATGCACCGAGTGCGCGAAGAAGGCGCTCGACCTGTGCAAGGATGCCAAGCCCATCCTCAACGGCGCGAACGCGGAGAACTTCGCGGAGATGAGCGCCATCGCCACGGAAGCGGGCGTCGTCCTCGGCGTGAAGGGCGAGAGCCTTGCCGAGCTGCATGACACCGTCTCCAAGCTCGAAGCCGCAGGCAACAAGAACCTGATCCTCGACGTGACCGGCAAGACCGCGAAGGAGACGCTGGCAAACGCCGTTCTCGTGCGCCGCACCGCCCTGAAGGACGGCGACCGCACCTTCGGCTATCCCTCCATCGTCAACCTCTCGAAGATTGCCAAGGGCGACATCCATCTGCAAACCGCCCTTGCCGCCATGTTCACGCTGAAATACGGCTCCATCATCGTCATGGAGCAGATGTCCTACGCCGAAGCGCTCCCGCTGTACGGTCTGCGCCAGAACATCTACACCGACCCGCAGAAGCCGATGAAGGTCGCGCCCGGCATCTACCCGATGAACGGCGCAACGCCCGACGATCCCTGCCTGATGACGGTGGACTTCGCGCTGACCTACTTCCTCGTCTCCGGCGAGATTGAGCGCTCCAACGTCCCCGTCAACCTGCTCATCACGGACGCTTCCGGTATGTCCGTCCTGACCGCGTGGGCGGCAGGCAAGTTCTCCTCCTCCACCGTTAAGAAGTTCTTTGACGAGTTCGATATTGCGGGTAAGATCAATAACCGCACCCTCGTCATCCCCGGCAAGGTCGCCGTGATGAAGGGCGAGATTCAGGACAAGCTGCCTGAGTGGAACGTCGTCGTCGGCACCCGCGAGGCGGTCGAGATCGTCAAGTACCTCAAGGACGGCGAGCACATCAAGGCAGCCGCAGCGGTCGCCGCTTCGAAGAAGCCCGCCGAGGAGAAGAAGCCCGTCGTGGACGAGAATGCCCCGATCGACTTCAGCAAGCTCGTCATTCCCGAAATCGCGCACAAGGATATGGGCGTTACATACAAGCAGCGCAACGTGCAGTCGAAGAAGTTCATCACCATCGGCGAGCGCATCCACTGCATCAGCCCGGTCATCCGCGAGGCGATGGCAACCTTCAATCCCGATCCTATTTTGGAGCGCGCCGCGCAGCAGATCAAGGCGGGCGCGACCTACCTCGATGTCAACATCGGGCCTGCCGAGTCCAACGGCCCCGAGCTGATGACTTGGGCAGTCAAGCTGTTGCAGGAGAACTTCAACAATGTCCCGCTGGCGCTGGACACCGCGAATAAGAAGGCGATTGAAGCCGGTATCCGCGTCTATAACCGCACCAACGGCAAGCCCATCGTCAACTCCGCCGACGCAGGCTCCCGTATCTCGAACATCGACCTTGCCGCAGCGAACGACGCGATTGTTATTGCCCTCTGCTCTGCAGACGGCATCGCGAAGGACAATGAGGAGCGTATGCACCACTGCCATACCATGCTGGATCGCGGCATGGCGCTGGGCATGGACGCAGGCGACCTGTGGTTCGACCCGCTGTTCCTCGTCGTCAAGGGCATGCAGGACAAGCAGATGGACGTTCTGAACGCCATCAAGATGTTCGCGGACGAAGGCCTGAACTCCACCGGCGGTCTGTCCAACAACTCCAACGGCGCGCCGAAGGCACTGCGTCCGATCATGGACAGCGCCCTCGTCGCCATGGCGATGATGCAGGGTCTGACCTCCGCCATCGTCAACCCGAACGACCTGCGCCTCATGGAGACGATCAAGTCCTGCGACATCTTCAAGAACAACGAGCTGTACTCCGACAGCTACCTCGAAATTTAATCAACAGGATAGCTGCGTCCAAACGGGCGCAGCTATTCCAGTATCGCACGCCATTCTGTAGGGCGGGGACATGTCCCTGTCGGTGCAGGAACTACCGGCTGCGCACAAACCTACAGCCGGAGATTGCCACGACCAGTGTGCGCACTGGTCTCGCAATGACAGATTAGTGTAGCCTTTCCGTGTCATTGCGAGGAGCGCAGCGACGCGGCAATCTCGTGCAGGAACTACCGGCTGCGTACAAGCCCGTTCGTCTGTACCGTCTGCCGCTTCGAGGTCGCCTTGGACATGTCCCCGGCCTACAGCCGTTGATTGCACCCTCTCCGTAGGGGCGGCTATGAACCACCCGTATGCAGGCACCCGCGTATCGCAAATCACCCATTTTTATTTACACAGCAACCAATTTGATCAATATAGGAGGAAAAACCATGAGTGTATTAACCGATCTCATCTATGGCGGCTCGAATGCCGTCGCCGGTCTGACCGAGGGCGCCGTCAATGACGCCATTGCAAAGTACGGCGCTGACAAGCCCGTCGCGTTCCCCGACACTGCGTATTTCTTCCCCACCATCTATGCCGCCACCGGCGTGAAGGTCACCAAGCTCGGCGATCTGCCCGCCTGCGTCGGCGTCCTCAAGAGCCTCATCACCAATCAGGAGGATCTCGGTCAAGCGCTCAACGCCGGTCTTGCCACCGCCGTCGGCGCGGAAATTCTCGAGGGCTTGAAGTATGTCGAGGGCGGCAACCCCTATGAAGCCGACTCCGGCATCGGCTTCGTCCCCGACCCCATCATCCGTTCCCTCGGCGTCCCGCTGGTCACGGGCGATATCCCCGGCGTCGCCGTCGTGCTCGGCAAGGCGGACGATCCCGCAGACGTTGTCAAGGTCGTCAAGGATTATCAGTCCAAGGGCATTCTGACCTTCATGGTCGGCGATGTCATTGAGCAGTGCGCCGAGGGCGGCGTCAAGATGGGTCTGGAATTCCGCGTCGTCCCGCTGGGTCACGATGTCACCTCCGTCATCCATGTCGTCACCGTCGCCATCCGTGCCGCATTGATCTTCGGCAACGTCCAGCCCGGCGACCTCGGCGGTCTGCTCACCTACACCAAGGACAGAGTTCCCGCCTTCGTCAACACCTTCGGCGCGATCGACGCGGTGGTTGTCTCGGCAGGCGCGGGCGCGATTGCCCTCGGCTTCCCCGTCGTCGTCGATATCGACCTCGCGGAAAATCAGGTGCCCGGCGCGCTGGAATCCGTCTGCGACCACAGCCTCACCGTCAAGCGCTCCCTCGAGCTGCGCAACATCAAGATCAAGTCCAAGGAGCTGCCCATCCCCGTGGCGTTCGCCGCCGCCTTTGAGGGCGAGATCATCCGCAAGGCGGATGTGCATAATGAGTTCTGGTCGGGCAAGAACGCCACGGCAGAGCTGGTCATGATGGCAGACAATGTCGAGGATCACAAGATCACTATCGTCGGTCCCGATCTCGACAGCGGCGAGCGGAATCTTGCCCTCGCGACCAAGGTAGAAGTCTCCGGCGCAAAGATGCAGGCGGACTTCGAATCCGTCATTGAGCGCAAAATTCACGCATGGTTCAACTACATGGAGGGCGTCATGCACACCGGTCAGCGCAATCAGGTGCGCGTCCGTGTGTCGAACGATGCCTTTGAAAAGGGTCTGCGCCTGACGCACTTTGCGGAAGTGCTGTACCATATGATTATGGACGAATTCGACGCCGTTGTCGATAAGTGCCAGATCACCCTGATCACCGACGAAGCGGAAGCCGAAAAATTCCGCGACGAGGTCGCAATGCCCCGTTACAACGCCCGTGACGACCGTCTGTCCTCCATGACCGACGAATCCGTGGATCGCTACTACACCTGCATCCTCTGCCAGTCCTTCGCGCCGGCGCACTGCTGCGTGGTCACGCCGGAACGTCTCGGTCTCTGCGGCGCGGTGTCGTGGCTCGACGCCAAGGCGACCAACGAGCTGAACCCGCAGGGCCCCTGCCAGCCGATCATGAAGGAGGGCTGCCTTGACGAGCGCACGGGCCGCTATGAGACGGTCAATAAGATGGTCAAGGAAGCCACCCACGGCGCGGTGGAAAACGTCACCCTGTATTCCATCTTGGAAGACCCGATGACCTCCTGCGGCTGCTTCGAGTGCATCTGCGGCATTGAGCCGGTCTCGAACGGCTTCATCGTCGTTAACCGCGAGTACAAGGGCATGACGCCGGTAGGCATGACCTTCGGCGAGCTGGCGTCCTGCACGGGCGGCGGCGTACAGACCCCGGGCTACATGGGCCACGGCAGACACTTCATCGCCTCGAAGAAGTTCATCGCCGCCGAGGGCGGTATTGAGAGAATCGTCTGGATGCCGAAGGAGCTGAAGGACGATGTCGGCGAGCGCCTGAACAAGACCGCGAAGGAGCTGTACGGCATTGACAATTTCTCGGATATGATCGCCGACGAGACGATCTGCGAGGATTGCGACGCTCTGATGGAGTTCCTCACCGAAAAGAACCATCCCGTTCTCGGCTTGGAGCCGCTGATGTAATCCACCAACCAAACGGGAGGGCAAACGCCCTCCCGTTTTTAGGGAAGCACCTGTAGGGCGGGGAATTGCCTACCACAGTGAAAAGTGAATGGTGAACAGTGAATAGTGAATAGGTAAACGAAACTGCACCCCTCCGTGTCATTGCGAACCCAGTGCGCACACTGGGTGTGGCAATCTTCTGCAGGAACTACCGACTGCGTACAGGTTCGTTCCTCCGCACCGTCCTCCTGCTTTGCGTTCACTATTCACTATTCACTTTGCATAACAAAGGAGAACCTCAAAATGCTGATTGATTTTCCCATGATGGAAGAAACCATCTTTCCCAATTTCAAAGGCGGCGAAAAGGAATACGCCGCAAGACGCTTTTCCGACGGACAAAATGCCGTCATGCGCGGCCGTCTGATCCCCGGCGCGTCCATCGGAATGCATACGCACGAGACTACCTCCGAGGTCATCTATATCCTCTCGGGCACGGCAAGCATCATCTGCGACGCCAAGCCCGAAACGCTGACCGCCGGACAATGCCACTATTGTCCCAAGGGCAGCACCCATACCATGAAAAATAACGGCACCGACGACCTGACCTTCTTCGCCGTCGTCCCGCAACAATAAATTTCCACCACCCTCTTTGTCATTGCGAGACCAGTGCACACACAGGTCGTGGCAATCTCAGGCTATAGCTTTGTATGCATCCCATAGTTCCTGCACGAGATTGCCACGTCGCTGCGCTCCTCGCAATGACACGGATAGGCTACCCAAAGGCGCGTCAGGGATGCCGCGAGCTACAGCTTTCCACAGACCGCTACCTGTTCACGATTCACTATTCACGATTCACTATTCACGATTCACTATTCACAAAATAAAGAAAGTCGAGATACACCATGTTTGAGATCACCTTCCGTTTTGAAAATTCCGAGGATACCGTCGTCATCGCCGCATCGCCCGAGGAGACGATTCTCGATGCCGCGCGGAAAGCGAATGTCGCCATTGACGCACCCTGCTCTGGCAACGGCTCCTGCGGTAAATGCCGCGTGAAACTGCTCTCCGGCGAGGTCAGCGGCTTGCAAACCTCCCATATCTCCGACGAGGAGTACGCGGAGGGCTGGCGGCTGTCCTGCTGCACCAAGCCCCTGTCCGACCTGAGCGTATTGGTGCCCGACATCGCCTCCGCCTACCGCAGCCGCATGAAGACCGCCGACCTTTCCAGCGGCAAGGAGATCGAAATTTTCGAAAACCTCCTCTCCGGCGTCCGCGCGGCGGGTGTCGAGCTGAAAAACGCCTTTGAGACGGTCGATCTGACCCTCGACGCGCCGACGCTGGACGACACCATGCCCGACAACGAGCGTCTGACCCGCGCCCTTGCCGAGAAGGTCGGCGCGGAGATCGAGCTGCCCTTCTACCCGATGCGCCGCCTGCCGTCCGTGCTGCGCGAGAACGATTTTTCGATTCGCGTGATCGGTGAGCGCAAGGGCGAAACCTTCCTGATCTACGACATCACCGGCCGGAACGACACGCGCCCACTCTGCGGCGTCGGCATCGACATCGGCACGACCACCGTCTCCGCCGTCCTGTTTGACCTCAAGGACGGGCGTCTTCTGGCAAAGGCCTCCGGCGGCAACGGTCAGATTCGCTACGGCGCGGACGTCATCAACCGCATCATCGAGCAGGGAAAAAACGGCGGCAGAAAGAAATTGCAGGACGCGATCATCAAAGAAACCCTCGTCCCGCTCATTGCCGCATTGTGCCGGCAGGCAGGCGTCCCCGCGACGCGGATCTACCGCATGGCGGTCGCCTCCAACACGACGATGAACCATCTGCTCCTCGGCGTGGACGCTGATCCCGTCCGCACGGAGCCGTATATTCCCGCGTTCTTCCACTATGAATCGCTCAAGGCTGCGGACATCGGTCTGCCTGCCCATCCGAACGCCGCCGTCCGCATCGCGCCGAACATCGGCTCTTATGTCGGCGGCGACATCACGGCGGGCGCCTTCGCCGCGATGCTCTGGGACAGAGACGAGCTGTCCCTGTTCATCGACCTCGGCACAAACGGCGAGATCGTCTTCGGCAACCGCGATTTTCTCGTCTCCTGCGCCTGCTCGGCAGGTCCTGCCTTCGAGGGCGGCGACATCTCCTGCGGTATGCGCGCGACGGACGGCGCAATCGAATCCGTCACAATCGACGAAACCACGATGGAACCGACCCTCGGCATCATCGGAGAAGCCGGTCAGAAGCCCGTCGGACTCTGCGGCAGCGGCATCATTGACCTGATCGCGGAGCTGTTCCGCTGCGGCATCATCAATTCCAAGGGCATTTTCGTCCGTGAGGGTGAACGGGTCGCCCATGACCGCCACGGCTGCGGGCGTTATATCCTCGCCACACCGAACGAATCCGCCACGGGTAGAGAGGTCGCGCTGAACGAGGTAGATATCGTGAATTTCATCCGCGCCAAGGGGGCGATCTATTCCGCGATTGACACCCTGCTCTCCGCCATGGACATGGACGAGAGCGTTTTGGAGGCGGTCTATGTCGCAGGCGGCATCGGCAGCGGTATTAACATGCAAAACGCCGTGCGGATCGGCATGTTCCCGAATGTGCCGCTGGAGATGTTCCATTATATCGGCAACTCCTCCCTCGCGGGCGCGTATGCCATTGCCCTGTCCGAAGCTGCGGACGCCAAGGTGTCCGAGGTCGCGCGGAACATGACCTACATGGAGCTGTCCACCCACCCCGGCTACATGGACGCCTTTGTCGCCGCCTGTTTCCTCCCCCACACCGACGCCTCCCGCTTCGCCTGACGGTTTATTCACTATTCACTCTTCATTTTTCTCTCTTCACGATTCACTGAACAAAGCAAGGAGTAACCCATATGCAAGTTGAAAACCACAAGGAAGAAGTGCCGTTTGCGTATTATTGCGAGAAATTTGCCGCGATGGACGCACAAGCGGCGGGGAAGCGTCTCGGTGTTCCATTGGAAAACGGGGAATTTACCGTGACGCTGCTCGGTGCTGCCTATCATATTTCGCACCCGACCTATGCCCTCCGCGCGGACGAGGGTGCGCTTGCCTCCCTTCCCGCGCAGACCTTTTTGCTGCGCTATCTGCTTGAGGGCAAGCCCGCCGCGCCCTGTGCGGATTTCAAGACCTTCCGTTAAATGCCGTGGGGCGAATTGTATATTAAGCCCTTTACCGGCAGAGTGCTGACCCGCGCCGCCTTTACCTTCGGCACAAGGGTCGAACAATTCCGCGCCGCCGCCGAAAAGTTGGGCGGTCTGCCCCTCAAGCACGGCGACGCGGCGTATGAATTCCGCTTTCTGGACGAATACCGCCTGCGCCTGATCGTCTGGGAGGGCGACGATGAATTCCCCCCGAACGCCCAACTCCTCTACTCGGCAAACTTCGAAGACGGCTTTGCCGCAGAAGACCGCGTCGTCGCAGGCGACCTGCTCATCACCGCACTGAAAGCGAATATGTGACGATGATATGCGTAGTTCGCTGGCGGCGGATAGCCGCCCCTACAGCTCGAACTGCAAGATTTCCCGTAGGGGCGGCTATCAGCCGCCCGCGTGCAGGAACTACCAAGCATGTATAAACTCGTGTCTCCGTACTGTCTGCCGCTTACGCGGTCGGCGGGGACATGTCCCCGCCCTACAGGCGCAGTCGATAAAAAATCTAAAAAATTACGCGGAAACGGTTGACAAGTTTTCTATATAGTGATACAATCTTTTTCGGTAAAAACATATCGAATATGTTTTGAACGGTACCGCCCCGCCAATCCAACGGCAGCGGTATGACAAACTCATTGCGTGAGGTCATTCCAACGGCGTAGCGCAAAATTTATTAGAAGGAGATATTCCAAATGAGTTTCAAATCCGACATCGAAATCGCACAGGAAACCGAGATGCTGCCGATCACTGAGATCGCAAAGACCGCAGGCATCGACGACAAGTACATCGAACAGTACGGCAAGTACAAGGCAAAGGTTGACTACAACATCCTCAAGGAAGTCAAGCGCGAGGACGGCAAGCTGATCCTCGTCACCGCCATCAACCCCACCCCCGCGGGCGAAGGCAAGACCACCACGACCGTCGGTCTGGCAGACGGCATGCGCAAGCTGGGCAAGAACGTCCTCGTCGCGCTCCGTGAGCCGTCCCTCGGGCCGGTCTTCGGCGTCAAGGGCGGCGCGGCAGGCGGCGGCTACGCACAGGTCGTCCCCATGGAGGACATCAACCTGCACTTCACCGGCGACTTCCACGCCATCGGCGCTGCGAACAACCTCCTTGCCGCTATGCTGGATAACCATATTTATCAGGGCAACCGCCTCGGCATTGACCCCCGCCGCATTACCTGGCGTCGCTGCGTCGATATGAACGACCGTCAGCTTCGCTTCGTCGTGGACGGCTTGGGCGGCAGAGTCAACGGCACCCCGCGTGAGGACGGCTACGACATCACCGTCGCCTCCGAGATCATGGCAGTCCTCTGCCTCGCCTCCGACATCACCGACCTGAAGGAGCGTCTGTCGCGCCTCGTCGTCGGCTACACCTATGACGAAAAGCCCGTCACCGCGGGCGACCTGAACGCACAGGGCGCAATGACCGCTCTGCTCAAGGACGCGCTGAAGCCGAACCTCGTGCAGACCCTCGAGCACACCCCCGCATTCGTCCACGGCGGCCCGTTCGCCAACATTGCGCACGGCTGCAACTCCGTCACCGCGACGAAGGTTGCCATGCGTCTGTCCGACTACACCGTGACCGAAGCAGGCTTCGGCGCTGACCTCGGCGCTGAGAAGTTCCTCGACATCAAGTGCCGCATGGCAGGCTTGAAGCCGAGCTGCGTCGTCCTCGTCGCCACCGTCCGCGCGCTGAAGTACAACGGCGGCGTGCCGAAGGCAGAGACCGGCGTAGAGAACCTTGAGGCTCTGGAAAAGGGTCTTCCCAACCTGCTCCAGCACGTTTCCAACATCACCAACGTCTACAAGCTGCCGTGCGTGGTCGCGATCAACCGCTTCCCGCAGGACACCGAGGCGGAGCTGAAGCTCGTCGAGGACAAGTGCCGCGAGCTGGGCGTCAATGTCGCGCTGTCCGAGGTCTGGGCAAAGGGCGGCGAAGGCGGCATCGAGCTGGCGAAGGAAGTCATCCGTCTGTGCGACCAGCCCAACGACTTCACCTTCTCCTATGAGCTGGATAAGCCCATCAAGGAAAAGATCCGCGACATCGTCACGAAGATCTATCACGGCGACGACGTGGCATTCACCCCGAACGCCGAGAAGCAGATCAAGACGCTGACCGAACTGGGCTACGACAAGATGCCCATCTGCATGGCGAAGACGCAGTATTCCTTCTCCGACGACCCCACCAAGCTGGGCGCGCCGAAGGGCTTCACCGTCACCGTCCGCAACGTCAAGGTCTCCGCAGGCGCGGGCTTCCTCGTAGCCCTGACCGGTGAGATCATGACCATGCCCGGTCTGCCGAAGGTTCCCGCCGCCGAGCGCATCGACGTCGACGAGAACGGCAAGATCAGCGGTCTGTTCTAATTGAAAACCCCATAACTCCGGCGGCAACCCCGCCGGAGTTTTTCGGATTCGCCCCGGTTGGGCGGGGACGCAGTGAATCGTGAATAGAGAATCGTGAATAGTGAACAGTGAACCGTCTTTTTGGCTTTCTCTGTCTTTCGCTGCCTTGTACGCGTTCGAAAGCGCTTGACCGTATAGCTATTCACCATTCACGATTCACTGTTCACTATTCACTTAAGTTTGATATTCCCGCACGCGGATAGAACATTCCGCTATATAAAATAGAATAAGGAGAGTTTATTTATGGATATGACAACAGCATCTTGCAGAGAATTTGTGAAGGTTCTTGCCTCGAATGAGCCTGCGCCCGGCGGCGGCGGCGCTGCGGCGTTGGTCGGCGCAATCGGCACCGCTTTGGGCAACATGGTCGGCTCCCTCACCGTCGGCAAGAAGAAGTACGCCGATGTCGAGGCGGAGATCATCGCACTGCAAAAGAAATGTGACGAGCTGCAAAAGGAGCTGCTGGATCAGGTTCCCGCCGACGCGGAGGGCTTTGTCCCGCTGGCAAAGGCTTACGGCATCCCGAAGGATGACCCCAACCGCGACGCGGTTTTGGAGGAAGCGACCGTGATCGCCTGCAAGGTTCCCGTGCATATCATGGAGCTGTGCTGCGAGGCGCTGGACGCCATTGCCGTGTTTGCCGCGAAGGGCAGCCGTCTGGCAGTGTCTGACGCGGGCTGCGGCGCGGTCATTGTGAAGTCCGCATTGCAGGCGGCGTCTTTGAATGTCTTCATCAACACCAAGACCCTCAAAAACCGCGCCTACGCCGAGGAGCTGAACGCAAAGTGTCTCGGTATGCTCGACCAATACGGCAAGCTGGCGGACGAGATTTTCGAAACCGTCAAAAACGGCTTCTTTAAGTAAGGCACTATCCGAACTGTCATTTGTGGGTGCTTTGCTCCTCGCAATGACACGGGAAGGTGACCCTAATCTGTCATTGCGAGACCAGTGCGCACACCGGTCGTGGCAATCTCCGGCTGTAGCTTTGTACGCACTTTGCAATGCCTGCACGAGATTGCCACGTCGCTTCGCTCCTCGCAATGACATAATAAGAAACCCGATACACAATTAAAATCTGTGCGAAGCACACCACAGTCACACATTCTTAGTTCTTAGCTCTTAGCCCCAAAGAATATCAACAACAAGGAGAAGATAAATTATGGCAAAACAATTACTCGGCAAAGAAGTGACCGACGCTTTAAACGCGAAACTGACCGAACGCGCCAATGCCCTCAAGGCCAAGGGCGTCACCCCGACCCTCGGCATTCTGCGCATCGGCGAGAACCCCTCCGACCTCTCCTATGAGCGCGGCGCAACCAAGCGCGCGGAGCTGATCGGCATCGAGGTGCAGAAATTTGTCCTCCCCGAGGACGCAACCAAGGAGAAGGTGCTCGCCGCCATCGACGAGCTGAACGCGAACGACGCCATCCACGGCGTTCTGATGTTCCGCCCGCTGCCCAAGCACCTCAAGGCGGACACCGACGAGATCTGCAACCGCCTCGATCCGAAGAAGGACGTGGATTGCATGACCGACCTGAGCAACGCGGGTGTCTTTGAAGGCAGAAGCGACCTCGGCTTCGCCCCCTGCACCCCCGCCGCCTGCATGGAAATTCTCGACTACTACGGCATCGACTGCAAGGGCAAGAACGCCGTTGTGATCGGCAGAAGCCTCGTCGTCGGCAAGCCCGCCGCGATGATGCTCATGGGCAAGAACGCCACCGTCACCGTCTGCCACACCAAGACCGTCAACACCGCCGAGATCTGCCGCAAAGCGGATATCGTCGTCTCGGCAGCCGGCGTGCTGAACTCCCTGACGAAGGACTATGTCCGCGAGGGGCAGGTCGTCATTGATGTCTCGATCAACTGGGACGAGAACAAGCCCAACGCAAAGGGCGGTCTCGGCGCAATCGCGGGCGACGCGGTCTATTCCGAGGTCGAGCCGATTGTCGCGGCGATCACCCCCGTCCCCGGCGGCGTGGGCAGCGTCACAACCTCCGTCCTCATGAAGCATGTCATTGAGGCCGCCGAGCGCGCGTAACGACCTATGAAAAAGCTCAAGTCCCTCTCCCCCGGCGGCTTTCTGCGGCTGCTGTTCGCGTTTTTTACGCTGGCATTTCTGATCGGCGCGGTCATTTTGCCTGACCGCAAGGAGATGTTTGACGGACTGTGGCGTATCCTGTCGCAGCCGGCAAAGGTCTCAACCAACTATTTTGACTACGGCGGCTACTCCGGCGCGTTCCTCAACGCGGGTCTGGTCTGCCTGATCTGCACCGCCCTGTTCTTCCTCCCGAAGGCAAAGGCGAACGCCGCCTCGGTCATCGCGTTCTTGCTCACGGCGGGTTTCGCCTTTTGGGGCATCAATGTGCTGAACATCTGGTTCGGCTTCCTCGGCGTGGCGCTTTACTGCCTCGTCAAGCGGGAAAGCCTCGGCGCGAATGTCAACGCGATGATTTTCACCTCCGGACTTGCGCCGCTGATCTCCGACCTGCTCCTGCGCTACCCGAATGCGGACGTGACCGGCTTCTCGTGGACGGGTCTGCTCCTCGCCCTCGGCGTCGGGCTGATCATCGGCTTCTTCCTGCCGGCGGGACTCGTCCACTCTCCGAACCTCCACAAGGGCTACGACCTCTACTCCGCCGCCGTCCCCATCGGCATGACTGCGTTCTTCCTGCGCGCCGTGCTGTATACGGTCTTGGGCGGCAATCTGTCCGACCTCAAGGTGCTGACCGATCTCAAGGTTGCCTCGTGGAGCGTTTGCAATGTCTTCTGCTTCATCGTCTTCGGGCTGTGCATCGTCTTTGCCCTGCTCATGGGCTGCAAGCCGAAGGACTATTGGAACCTGATGAAGGACAGCGGGCACGGCGTCGATTACTCGCAGAAATACGGCACGGCAGCCACGCTGATGAATGTCGGCGTGTTCGGGCTGTTCATCGTGCTGTACTATAACCTCGTGGGCGCGACCTTCAATGCCGTCACCTTCGGCTGCATTTTCTGTATGCTCGCCACCTGCTGCTCCGGCTCCCACCCGCGCAACATCTGGCCGATTATGGTCGGCTACTTCGGCGCCTCGCTCCTGTTCGAGCAGCTCTTCGTCGGTGCGCACGGGGCATATGCGCAGGCGATCAACGCGCAGTCCATCGTCATCGGGCTTTGCTTCGCAGGCGGTCTGTCCCCGATCGCGGGCAGATACGGCTGGTATTTCGGCATCTTGGCGGGTGTGCTCCACTTCTGCTTGGTCACGAGCGTCCCCCTGCTGCACGGCGGCTTCTGCCTGTATAACGGCGGCTTCACCGCTGCCTTCGTCTGCGTCGTATTCGTGCCCTTCCTTGAGCGCTTTTTCAAGACCAAGGACGAGCGCCTTGCGGCAAAACGGCAAAAAGCGGCAAAATAAAAAACGGAACGCTTCGGAACTTTTTTCCGGGGCGTTCGTCTATGATACAAACGAAAGGAGTGATCTCCATGAAAAAACTGACACTATGCCTGACGGCGCTTGCCCTGCTCCTGCTGCTGTGCGCCTGCAAGGATCGCACGGAGGCTTCCAACGCAACGACGGAAAGCGCCGCCGTGCAGACGACGGAGACAACCGCCGAGCAGACGGAGCCTGACACCGAAGCGGCAGAACCTGACACCGAAGCGGCAGCGTCTGACCCCTCCGATGCCGAAGGCGTCGAGGAGAGCAGCGAGGAAGCGCATGCGCTCACCGACAACACCATCGGCACGGTTACCCTCGAACCGACCGAGCCGACCGTCGGTCTGCCCACGCCGGTGGAACCGACCTATGAGGTCGATGATGTCGAGCTGCCGCCGGATACCTTCGACTGAGAAAGCACCGCCTCTCCGCGTGTAACGGAGGGGCGGTGTTGTTGTTATTCAGGCAATTCGCGATACATTGCGGAGGCGTCGTCCTTGCGCACGGCTTCGGCGACCGCCAAAACCTCGACAGCGACGGTACGCGCACCGAAAGCAATGCGGATGATGTCGCCGACCTTGACCTCATACGACGCCTTTGCCGGGCGGTCGTTGACCGTCACGCGGGCATTGTCGCACGCCTCATTCGCCACAGTCCGCCGCTTAATCAAGCGGGACACCTTCAAAAATTTATCTAATCGCATGATTTCCTCCTAAAACAGCCGCGCCCATGTGGGTCGTGGATATGTCCCCGCCGTCCGTGGAAACGGCAGACGGTACAGGCGAACAAGCTTGTACGCAGTCGGTAGTTCCTACACAAGATTGCCGCGTCGCTTCGCTCCTCGCAATGACACAAACGGGCTACTCCATCTGTCATTGCGAGACCAGTGCGCACACTGGTCGTGGCAATCTCAGGCTGTAGGTTTGTACGCACTTGGTAGTTCCTGCACGAGATTGCCGCGTCGCTTCGCT
>JAQXWB010000101.1 GCA_029225225.1 Bacillota bacterium
AAGCTCCTTGAGCCGAAGGACCAGATCGTGATCTACTACACCAACGACGTCCACACCTACATTGGCGGCGCTCTGTCCTATGACAACCTCGCTGCGCTGAAGACCGAGACGGCCTCCTGGGCAAACGGCGTCCTCCTGCTCGACGCGGGCGACCATGTCCAGGGCACCGCTTACGGCTCCATGGACAACGGCGAGACCATCATCAAGCTGATGAACGCCGCCGGCTATGACGCCGCCACCCTTGGCAACCACGAATTCGACTACGGCATGGAGCGCACCCTTGAGATCATCGAGGAAGCCAACTATCCGTACCTCTCCTGCAACTTCTACCACGAAGACAACGGCATGCCCACCGGCGGCGTCCTCGACGGCTTCAAGATCTTTGAGGTCGGCGGCAAGAAGGTCGCTGTCGTCGGCGTCACCACGCCCGAATCCTTCACCAAGTCCACCCCGAAGTACTTCCAGGATGAAAACGGCAACTACATCTACGGTATTGCCGGCGGTACGGACGGCAAGGCGCTGTACGAAGCCGTGCAGGCTGCCGTTGACGCAGCGAAGAAGAACGGCGCAGACTATGTCATCGCCCTGGGTCACTGCGGCGACGATCCCTCCAGCAAGCCCTGGACGAGTGAGGAGGTCATTGCCAACACCACCGGCATTGACGCGTTCATCGACGGTCACTCCCACAGCACCAACCCCATGACCGAAGTTAAGGCGAAGGACGGCAAGACCGTCGTTCTGACCCAGACCGGCAGCTACTTCGGCGCGATCGGCAGAATGAGCATCACGAAGGACGGCATCAAGACCGAACTCATCAGCGAATACACCGGCTCCGACAAGGATGTCGCAGAGATCAAGAACGCCTGGATCTCCGAGATCGACACCAAGCTCGGCGAGGTCATCGGCCACACCGCGCTGACCTTCGACAACTACGACAAGGACGGCGGTCGCCTTGTCCGCAAGCAGGAGACCAACACCGGCGACTTCGCGGCTGACGCGCTGTACTATCTGTTTGACAACATGGATCTGGATGTCGACCTTGCCATCATGAACGGCGGCGGCGTCCGCAACAAGGCTGTCACCGGCGACATCTCCTACAAGACCTGCAAGAGCATCCACACCTTCGGCAATGTCGCCTGCCTGATTACCGTCACCGGTCAGCAGATCCTCGACGCGCTCGAGTGGGGCGCTCGTGATGTCGGCACCGCAGAGTGCGGCGGCTTCCTCCAGGTCTCCGGCGTGAGCTATGAGATCCACACCTACATCCCCAGCACCGTCCAGAAGGACGACAAGGGCGTTTGGACTGCGGGCCCGACGGGCGAATACCGCGTGAAGAATGTCAAGATCGGCGGCGAACCGCTCGACCTGACCAAGACCTACAACATGGCGGGCTACAACTACACGCTGCGTGACTGCGGCGACGGCTTCGCAATGTTCAAGGGCGCTGTCAATGTCCTTGACTATGTCATGGAAGACTACATGGTTCTCGCGAACTATGTCAAGTCCTTCCCGGAAAAGGACGGCAAGCATGAGATCGAGGCTGCCAACTCCGTCCTCGGCGCGAACTACGCAGAGGTCACCGGCGAAGGCAGGATCACCGTCGTTACTGAGAAGCCTGACGATAAGCCCGACGATAAGCCCGACGATAAGCCCTTCGAAAACAAGTTTACCGATGTCAAGGAAGACGAGTGGTACTATGACTACGTCATAAAAATGGCGGCAGCGGGCGTTGTCAACGGCATGACCGAGACGACCTTTGAGCCGGAGGGTCATCTGACGCGCGGTCAGATGGTAGTCATGCTCTACCGCGTCGCGGGTGAGCCGGAGGTCGAGGGCTACAGCACCTTCATTGATGTCCCCAAGGATGAGTACTACGCAAAGGCAGTCGCGTGGGCGCAGAAGGAAGGCGTTGTCAACGGTACCTCGGAGAAGACCTTCGAGCCGGAAGAAAACGTAACGCGTGAGCAGATGATCACAATGTTCCACCGCATCGAAGAGAAGGAAGCCGGCACAGGTGATCTGAGCAAGTTCAAGGATGCCAATAAGGTCGCGGAGTACGCTGTTGAAGCGATGAAGTGGGCCGTCGGCAAGGAGATCATCAACGGCACCACCTTCGAAGGCGACAAGAACCTCTATCTTGACCCGCAGGGCTTAACCACCCGCGCACAGGCTGCAAAGGTATTCTGCATCTGGATGGATCTTTATGTTGCTGAATAACGAACCTTAATATAAACACGAATCCCCTCTCTGCTTGCAGAGAGGGGATTCGTGTTTGAAGAATGGTGAATAGCGCTCCGTACGGATGAAAAAACAGAAGGTTTTCCCTTTTTGTCATTGTCATGAAACCCATTGTAGGGCGTGGACATGTCCTAAGCTGCGTGTAGGAACTACCAAGTACGTACAAACTTGTTCATGCCGACTGTCTGCCGCTTTGCGGCCTTAGGGGACATGTCCCCGCCCTACAAGGGCTGTTTCGTTTATCATGGTGCGTTCTCGCGTGTGGATTGCGAGCCGAGGAACGAGGTGCGGCAATCTCGTGCAGGAACTACCAAGTGCGCACAAGCCTACAGCCGGAGATTGCCACGACCGGTGCGCAGCCGTTCGCGGCGAAGGAGCGTTACGGATGCGGCGTACTTCCTGCGGGTAATATGCGCACCGGTCTCGCAATGACAAGCGGAGCAGCCTATCAAGTGATTGCGGCCCTCAGCGTTCCTCGAGCTTGCCGTCTTGGATGCGGCAGACGACGTCGGCGCGATCCATGACGCTTAAATCGTGCGTAACCACAATGACGCAGCGGTTTTCCTCATGCGCCAGCTCCGCCAAAAGGTCGATGATGATATCGCTGTTTTCACTGTCTAAGTTACCCGTCGGCTCGTCCGCCAACAGCAGGCGGCGATCCATCGTCAGTCCGCGCGCGATTGCGACGCGCTGCTGCTCTCCGCCGCTGATATGGGAGGGATAGCGGTCAAGCAGCGTTTTCGGCAGCGACACCCGCTCCGCCAGACGCAGCGCCTCCTGCTTTGCCTCCTGCTTCGGCACATGGCAAAGCTCCATCGGGTACATGATATTCTCCAGCGCGGTAAGCAGGGGAAAGAGCGCGAAATCCTGATAGATGACCGACACCTTTTTCCTGCGGTATTCATCCAAATTCATTCCCGCCGTGGAGACGCCCTCAAAACGCACCTCACCGCTGTCGGGCAGATCCAGCCCCGCCATCAGGGAGAGCAACGTGCTTTTGCCTGCGCCCGACTTGCCGACCAGCGCATAAAACGTTCCGCATGCAAAGGCATAGCTCATCCCGTTTAATACCGCTCGCTGCGTTTTATCCGTATTATAACGGTAGCGGATGTCGCTCAACTCCAAAATTGCCATTGTTTGACGCTCCCTTTCGATATTATGATTCGCTTTCTTTTCTCTGCCGCAGAAGCCTTCCGCAGCTGCCCCGCATTCCCGCAAACGCGGCACCCAACAGCCAGCACAGCGCAAAGCCCGCCGTCAGAAGGAGACCTTCTGCTGTCCAAACACTGAGCAGGCAGACGCCTACGCCGATGCCGATACCTAAGAGGCACAGCAGCGCCTGCTCCAAAAACAGGCTGAGGAAGGTGGTTGCCGCAGACGCGCCGACACTGCGCATGATCCGCTGCTCCTTGCGGCGCATCTGAATCTGAATCAGCGCCAGCACAAACGCCAAAAGCTCCGTCAGCACAAAGATGACCGGAAACAGTCGTTCCATATACCACAGGCGCTGGCTGACGGATTTCTCCGTTGCGATATAGGAGGCGTCCTCCAAAACCACAAAGGTGCGGATGCTCGCCGCGTGATTTGCCTCGGAAAAGCCCTGCGCGCTGAAGCTTTGGCGTACCTCCGGCAGCGAGGCGCAGCTATCCAGACGGAATACGACACTGTCCAGCGTCAGAAATTGCAGTCGGCGGTAGGTTTCCCAGTCCCCCGGTTCCCCATAAAGCTCCTCGGCGGAAAGAATCGGCCACATCGGCACAAAGATGTTGTCCTTGCCCTCCTCCTTGACGTAGCTGCCGACAACAAGGAGCTGCAAGTCTTGGAAGTTTCCGTAGATCCCCTCTGAGCCTAAGAAGCCTGCCATATAGCGCACCGTCAAGGTGTCGCCTAATTCGATGCCGCATTCCTCAAGTATCGATGTGGAAACCATGCAGGGGTAGCTTTCGCCGCCGGATTCCGGCTTATCGAAGAAGCTTTCGTCATAGCCCTCCAAGAACGCCGTCTCGATGGAGGAGGCATAGAGAAAGGCGGGCGCGTCGCGCAGGCCGTTCGTGGCGATCAGCTTTGCGTTATGCTGGAACTGTCCGGTGTAGGTTTCCAACGCATATTGACCGGTCGGCACCGCAGAAAGCCCGAGGTCGGTCGTTGTGCCGTCCGCGTGGGTGACATAGGCGGGCGCGTAGTAATAGCTTTTGGTGATGGTGACCTCTTCGATGTGCTCCATCCGTATGATATCCCGCGCGGTCACTGCCGACACTGACACACCGTCTACCCTTTGCCCTTGAAAATCACTCAGATAGCCGCGCACCTCGCTCTGCGTCCGAATCTCCTGCAGGCGATCGCGGTAATCCTCCGTTGTAGCCGTCAGGCGGCAGAACAGCACCGCCGCGCAGAGCGCCGCCGCAATGGGCAGCAGGGAGCGGAAGCCGCCGCGCCGCATGGAGAGCAGGGCGTATTTTCCCGCGCCGCCGCGCAGAGCGCGCGACTTTGCGCCCTGCGCGGAACGGTGCGCGCGCGTCTTCTTGCGCCGTTTTCGCACACTGAGCGCGGTGAACAGCAGGCACGAGAGCATGGCAAGCGCCAAAACCGCAAGCGCGATCAGCAAAAAGACCGTGAAGCCCGTCCGCTGCGCACCCTGCGACAGCTCCAAGCGCATGCTGATATTGCTGTTGCTGTAGCGGAGGTCCTGCTCTGCCGTGGAGGCGACGCTGCGGTTGATCAGCGCCGTCAGCTTGCCCGAAAGCGCGTTGCTGACGAAGCAGCCGACGATGCAGGCGGGCAGCGCGACCGCCGCTGCGCCGGAGAGGAAATAGGTATAAACGTTTTTCTTCGAGGCACCGACCTGCAGCATGATTTTCCCGATCCTACGCTGACGGTAGACCAGCAGATAGCCGTACAGGACGAGCATGACGATGCCGACCAGCACGCACACCGCGCTGACGATCATGACCATGCGCTGCATATTCTTCAGCGGTGCGGAGGCGGCGGAATAGCCCTGATCATAGATCGTCAAGCGGACGTTTTCCGGCAGGAGCGACTTTGCCTGTGCCGCAAAGCCCTGCGCCGTGTCGTTGTCCAGCCGAAGCTGACCAAGGGTATAGGACGCGTGGTTCTGCGTCATATCCAAGCCCGCAACAGGCGGAATGAAAACCGTGCGGTTCCAGTCCGCGTGGCGGCTGAAAATGCCTACGATGGTATAGACGTCTTCTGAGGCAAAGCCGCTCGGCGCCCAATAGCTGTCCTGTACGGAGCTGTTCGGCGCAACTGCGAGGTTTAATTGCAGCGTGTCACCGACGTTTTTTCCCAGTTGTTCCGCCAGTGTCTCGGGAATCAGGCATACCCTTGCGCCGGAGGCAGCCTCCTGCGCCGTATAAAAGCGGCCCTCGGCGATGCCGATGTTCGCCTGCTGGAATGCCAAGTATTCCTCGGGATGTTTCGAAGCACGCACAGTGACGCTGCGGGTGAGCGCATCATAGGTCTTTGCAATGTCGTAAAACGCGCTTGTCTCGGGCAGGGTGTAGCCGCCGTCGGCATCGGTAACATCCATGATCGCCGTCTCCTGCGTATCGCCTGTGGCAAGGTAAGCCGCCGTGTTATAATCCTCGGCGCGGAAAAAGAGACTGCTCGTGATGCCGTCATAGAAGCTCCCGCTGATCAGATAGTAGTGTCCCTCCACCATCTCCCGACCGACCGGATCAATATAGATCAGAGCATTTCCCAAGTAGCGGCGGGCGAAGATCTCCTCGGCAACGTAGGAGGCATAGGCACCCTGTTCCTCGCGGTAGCCGCGGCATCTGACCACCAAAACGGCGTGGTCGCGCACGTCGGCAACGTTGATGGAGTCTTGCGCCTCCGGCAGATAGCCGAAAGCTGCCTGCTCCGGCTCCCAACGCAGGACGGCGTCCTCTTGCAGCAGAGTTTCCGTGTCCGGTGACGCCGCGCTCTGTGCAGCTTGTTCGTCTAAGCGCGAAAGGTCAGGGTAGCCGTCTCCCGTATATTCCAGCACGCCGACGGTGGTGTATTTTTCGCGGCATTCGTTTAAAAAGGTTGTGACACCGTAGGTCAGCCCGAGCGACGCGCCTAACATCGTCACCAAAAGTGTCATAAGAAGAAAGAATACCGCCGTTCGTTTCCGACTGCGCAGCGTATTTTTGATTCCGTGGCGTATGAACATAGCTGCCTCCCCTCTGACCGTGCGGATATGACCAATGGGTCTTTTGATGTCTATGGAAGCCGAAAAAAAGGATTTCAACTTCTTAAATTAACCCATTCTATCGCTAATTTTGATTGCTGTCAATATATTCCAAGATAAAATGAGGCAGCTCCGAGAAATTTCTCGGAGCTGCGTTGCAAATTTTTTAGGGTTCTGCACAAGATTGCCACGACCGGTGCGCAGCCTCTTGCGACGAAGGAGTGTTACGGATGCAGTGTACCCCTTGCGGGTAGTGTGCGCATCGGTCTCGCAATGACAAGTGGGGTAGCCTTTCCGTGTCATTGCGAGGAGCGCAGCGACGCGGCAATCT
>JAQXWB010000102.1 GCA_029225225.1 Bacillota bacterium
AGCCGATGGAATACTATTACAACAACATCACCGGCACGCTGATTCTGACGGAAACCATGCGGAAGTTTGGCTGCAAAAAGATCGTGTTCTCCTCCTCCGCAACGGTATACGGCTCACCGAAATCGCTGCCCATCAAAGAGGATTTCCCCCTGTCCACGACCAACCCCTACGGCTCCACCAAGCTGATGATCGAGCAGATTTTGCGAGACTATGCTGCGGCGCATCCGGATTTTTCCGTGATTCTGCTTCGTTACTTCAATCCCATCGGCGCACACCCCTCCGGGCTTTTGGGCGATGATCCCAACGGCATTCCGAACAATCTCATGCCCTATGTGGCGCGCGTCGCAGCGGGGATTCTCCCGCAGCTCACTGTCTTTGGCGACGATTACGACACGCCCGACGGCACCTGCCTGCGTGACTATCTCCATGTGGTCGATCTTGCCAAGGGTCATCTGAAGGCCATTGACTATGCTTCCGCGCACACAGGCATTGAAGCAGTCAATCTCGGCACCGGAAACGGCGTCAGTGTTTTGGAGCTTGTCCACGCTTTTGAGCGCGCAACCGGTGTGAAGGTTCCGTATGTGATCGGGCCCCGCCGCGAGGGCGATCTTGCCTGCTGCTGGGCTAACGCCGATAAGGCAAAGACGCTTTTCGGCTGGACTGCGGACATGACCCTCGAAGAGATGTGCCGCGACAGCTGGAACTTCGTTCAAAGCGCTGAAAAGGCCAAGTAGGTCGGGGACATGCCCTGCGCTACAAAGGATTTCATAACAATATAGATTCTTAATAATTTGATTGGGGCTTCGGAAAACCGAAGCCCCAATGTCATGGTTTGTAAGGAAAAACATCCATATACCGCACCTTGAAGCGGTTCAGGGCGTACAGACGGTCGATGCGTGCCTTCGTTGCCTCGTCCTCACAGACGCCCTCGCGGATATAGCGGTCAAGTGTTTCGTAGGTAAAGCCGAGCTTTTCCTCGTCTGTCTGCCCGCACAGTCCGTCAATCGGTACCTTCTCGATCAGCACTTCGGGCAAACCGAGCGTGCGCCCAATCGCCTTGACCTCGCGGACGCAGAGCATGGACAGCGGGCTGAAATCACCTGCATTATCTCCGTAGCGTGTGGAATAGCCGACCCAGTCCTCCGAGAGGTTGCAGGTGTTAGCAACTCTGCCGTTATTGCTCTGCGCTATGGCATAGAGCGCTGCCATACGCAGACGCGGGGCAAGGTTGATCGTCGTGTCACGGCTGACCTCGCCGAGCTGCGTTTTGATCTCGCCGAGCATTCCGTCATAGCCTTCTTTGATGTTAATGACAAAGTGACGGATGCCAAGATGCTCCACCAAAAGGCGCGACATGTCAATATCATGTTGCTCGCCGTTCGGCATGAGTACGCCGATCACGCGCTCCTTACCCAGTGCTTCGACACACAGTGCCGCGACGACGGAGCTGTCCTTGCCGCCCGAAATACCGACAATTGCATTGCAGCCATTTCCGTTTTGCGCGAACCAATCACGAATCCACGCAACGATATCACAGCACACTTTTTCCGCATTGAAATCCATCTTCATATCCTCCTTGGAAAGCTTCACGCATTTGCACATACAATATAGCACATTCGTTTTCGATTTTCTACGGTTTTACTCTTTACTTTTTCAAAAAAAGCAGATAGAATAAAATTGAAATTTGCCAAATGCGGCAGAATAGGGTGATATTATGAATCAAGTACATAATGCAGTTCGTAGGATCGGCGTTCTCACCAGCGGCGGCGATGCGCCCGGCATGAATGCGGCAGTCCGCGCCGTCGTCCGCAGCGCGATTTTCCGCGGGATTGAGGTTGTCGGCATTCGCCGCGGTTGGAACGGTCTGATCAACGGCGATATCGTTCGGTTGGATGAAAAAAGCGTTGCGCACATCATCAACCGCGGCGGTACGATCCTCTATACCGCCCGCAGTGAGGAATTCCGCACTCCCGAAGGGCAGCAAAAAGCCGTAAACACCTGCAAGCTTCTCGGACTTGACGGCATCGTCGCCATCGGCGGCGACGGCACCTTCCGCGGCGCGTTGGCACTGTCGCAGCACGGCATCTCCGTCGTCGGTATCCCCGGGACAATTGACAACGACATTGCCTGCACAAATTACTGCATCGGCTTTGACACGGCGGCAAACACCGCGATCGAATGCATTGATAAGCTGCGCGACACCATGCAGTCGCATGAGCGCTGCTCCGTTGTGGAGGTCATGGGCAGAAATGCGGGGCATTTGGCGCTGTATGTCGGTTTGGCAGTAGGTGCAACCGCAGTTCTTGTGCCGGAGCAACAGGAAAACTTCCAGACTGAGGTTATCGAGAAGATTCGCAACGCGCGTCTGAACGGCTTTACGCACTACATGGTCGTCGTGGCGGAGGGCGCCGGCAGCGCTTATGATGTTGCCAAAAAGATCAAGGAAGAAATCTGTATCGAACCGCGTGTGACCGTCCTTGGTCATATCCAGCGCGGCGGCACACCGACCGGCCGCGACCGTGTCACAGCGACACGCATGGGCTATCGCGCTGTGGACATTCTCGCAACCGGCGGAACGAACCGCGTCGTGTGCATCAACGACGGCAGAATGTGTGACATCGATATTGAGGAAGGGCTTGCGCTCCACAAGGGCATAGACGAGGAAGAATGGACCGTTCTTGAGGCAATGACCGGCGTTTGACGCTCTCCTCCTTCTATCATTAACAGAATTTGATCGCTCGGCGTTTTGTCGAGCGATCAAATTACAATAGGATACAAAAACAAACCCCGCATTTTCCTTTTGGAAAACACGGGGAATTGTTTTGAATTAGACTCTCTCCTTGACCTTTGCAGCCTTGCCGAGACGGTTGCGGAGGTAGTACAGCTTCGCACGGCGAACCTTGCCGCGACGGACGGTTTCAACCTTCACAATGTTCGGGGAATGAACGGGGAAAACCTTCTCACAGCCGACGCCGTAGCTCAGACGGCGGACGGTGATGGACTCCTCAATGCCGCCATGCTTGCGGGCAATGATGGTTCCCTCGAATGCCTGCACTCTCTCACGAGCGCCTTCCTTGATTTTCACATGAACGCGAACAGTGTCGCCGACATTCATCTGCGGCAGTTCTTCCTTCATGTACTGGCTGGTCAGAGCCTTCATCAGATCCATAGCTTTGTCCTCCTTGTTTATTAGGCGTTCATTCCGGCGCTGACCGCGCCGCAGAGGACCACCCATTTGCAGACTGATATACTTTACCATGTCGGACGCTGAAAATCAAGTGTTTTTTTGAATTATTTTATTTTTTCTGCTCGATTCCCGCATTCTTTCGGGAAGGATTGAATTTTTCAGAAAATTCACATATTTGGGTGTATTTTTTCGTGCGCCTATGCTATAATCCAAATGAGTTACGAATGTACGGGAGATCAATATGAAACAGAAAAAAAGAAATACCCAGCACATATCTCACCATCGTAATATCCCCGTAATTAACGCAGACTTCCGCGAGGGTCTCTCCCCCGAAGAGGTGCGTGTACGCCAGCAGAACGGTCTGCGCAACATCACCCCTGCGTCGAATACCAAGACGGAGCGTCAGATCATAAAAGAAAAGGTTTTCACGTTCTTTAACCTGATTTTTATCGTTTTGGCTGCGGCGCTGCTGCTGGTTGGCTCTTTTAAGAATCTCGCATTTTTAGCGGTCGCCATCGCAAATACCGTGATCGGCATTTTTCAGGAGATCCGCGCAAAACGCGCCGTTGATAAGCTGACCCTCGTTGCCGCCGGAACGCTCAAGGCGATTCGTTCGGGAGAGCGCATTTCCGTCCGGACGGATCAGCTCGTGCGGGACGACATCGTCGAATTCGCTGCGGGCGACCAGATCTGTGCCGACGCCATCGTGCGCGACGGGCAGCTTCAAGTCAATGAGTCGCTTTTGACGGGCGAGGCGGACGCAATCCTCAAAAATGTCGGAGACACGCTGAAATCGGGCAGCTTTGTCATTTCCGGCCGCTGCCGCGCGCAGCTAACCCATGTCGGCGCGGACAGCTACGCCGCCAAGCTTGCGGAAGAAGCCCGCAGAGATGTTCGCTCAACTAAGTCTGAGATGATGCTTTCGCTGACAAAGCTCATCACCGTCGTCGGCATCGCGCTGATCCCGATGGGAATCATGCTTTTTATTCGGCAGATGGGGACGCTTTCTCTGCGTGATTCGGTAGAGGCGACGGTTGCCGCGCTCATCGGCATGATCCCGGAAGGTCTGTACCTCCTGACAAGCGTCGCCATTGCGGTAAGCTGCCTGAAGCTCACCAAAAGCCGCGTTCTCGTGCAGGACATGAACTGCATCGAAACGCTGGCGCATGTCGACGTGCTGTGCGTAGATAAGACGGGTACGATCACCGAACCGGAGATGGAGGTCACGGACATCTATCCGTTGGAGTCAAGCCGCTTTACCTATGAAGACATTGAGAATATTCTTGCCGCCTTTTACTACGGCGAAGAACCGGATAATGAAACTGCCCGCGCAATGGCGGCGCAGTTCGGCAGAGAGTCAAATTGGCACGCCGTCAAGCGCATTGCCTTTTCCTCTGCGACGAAGTATTCCGGCGCTGATTTTGGAGAAAAAGGGCGTTATGTGATCGGCGCGCCGGAGTTTGTCATGGGCGCGCGCTACGAGCAGATCCGTGAAACCGCAGAACCGTGGTCGGCGCGCGGCTGCCGCGTTCTCTTGCTTGCCTCCTATGAGACGGAATTTGATGTAAAGCTTGAAAGTGAATTGGTTACGCCGATTGCACTGATTTATCTTACCAATCTCATCCGTCCCGACGCGCCGAAGACCTTCCACTATTTTGCCGAGCAGGGTGTCTCCATCCGTGTCATTTCGGGCGATAATCCCCTCACCGTCTCCGAGGTTGCTACGCGTGCGGGCATTGAAAATGCTGACCGATATGTGGATTCCACCACGTTGGTTTCCGACCGCGATTATGCTGAGGCCGTGCGGAAATACACGGTTTTCGGACGCGTCACACCGGAGCAAAAACGCAAGCTCATCCATGCGTTTCAGGCACAGGGGCATACCGTAGCAATGACCGGCGACGGTGTCAACGATGTGCTCGCGCTCAAGGACGCCGATTGCGGCATTGCAATGGCGTCCGGCAGTCAGGCGGCGTCGCAGGTCTCGCAGATCGTTCTGCTGAATTCACAATTCTCCGCCATGCCGAGTATCGTTGCAGAGGGGCGACGTGTCATAAACAATATCCAGCGGGCCGCTTCGCTTTTCTTAGTGAAAAATATCTTTTCCTTTGCGTTGACACTGATTCTGCTGTTTATTGATATGCCCTATCCGCTGCAAGCGATCCAGCTCTCGTTGATCAGCACCTTGACCATTGGCGTTCCCTCCTTCTTCCTTGCGCTTGAGCCGAATTACGCGCGCGTCGAGGGCAAGTTTATGCGCAATGTCATACGACGCGCAATTCCCGGAGGACTGACGAACGTCCTGCTGGTGCTTGCCGCAGGTGTTTTCACAAAGCTGTTCCATCTTCCGGAGACGGATTTTAACGCCATGTCCGTTTGGATCGTTTCGACGGTCGGCTTTGTCACGCTTTACTATGTTTGCAAGCCCTTTACGCGTCTGCGTATCGCGGTATTTGTGACGATGCTTGCGGCGATGCTATTGGCGCTATTGATTCCTCCCTTTGCCGCCTTCTTTGAAATTATGTCCATCAGCAAAAAGTCAATACTCCTCTTTATTCTTCTCATGCTCGCCTGCCCGACTGTGATTCGCTTCTTCCAGCTTATTTTTGACAATCAAGTCGCGCGGCATGAGACGAAAAAACGACAGAAAAAGTAATCCTCGCCCCCCTAAGACAAAAGCGTTGTCTTAGGGGGATTTTTGTGCATTCGGCGAATTTTGACAAAACCAAATACGACAAATTTTACACGAAAGACGTTGAAAAAAAGGAAAAATGATGTTATAATACCGAGACAAAATACAAAGGGCGGAGGTTCATGTCAACAACAAAGCTTAAAAACGAGCGAACGCGCTTTCGAATCAACCCGGACGGTGCTGCACGTCGGCGTTCCCTGCGTTATTTTTTTGCCGCAGGTGTTTTACTTCTCGGTGTCTACCTTTCCGAGCTGTTTCGCCTGCTGAAAAAGCCTCTCTTTTCCAAGGTCTATTACGGCAATTTGAACACGACCTTCTTTGCGCTGTCCGCAGCAGCGTACATATTCCTGTTTATTCTCGTCTTTCACCGGCAAATCAAGAAGCGGCTGCATGTCTCTCCCTTCCAAAAGCACCCTGAGCCGCTCTCTCTTTCTCGCAAAGGCATTCTTTATTTGCTTACAGTACTTCCTATCCTCCTGACCGCCGCGATGCTCAACTTCCGTTTTAAGCTCATCTACGAGCTTGGAGAACGGATTACGGGCATGAGCTTGCTCGGCAATGCAGTCAGCTATTTTTTGGCGGCGGCAAAGCTGTTCGGCGCGGTTTATCTGATTTTTTTGATGGAGCAAGGCTGTGACATTCTCTTTTCGTCTCGGCCGCCCGTGCCGATCGGCGGCGCGGCAGCTCTGCTCACCTTCGGTGTATTAGAGTTGGTTTTCACCGGCTCGACTTTTGGGGTGCTGTATGCGTTGCTGTTCCTCTATGACGGTATCCTCTATCTCATCTCCGGCAGGCGTTTTGGCGTCACCTTTGCGCTTGCACTGATCTTATACATTTTGTAATATGAAACGACTGATTAAAAACAACTACATTCCGATTTTATTCGCGTTTGTCGCCGTGTGTATGGAACTGACGGCGGTATATGTTACCAGCGGAAGGCTCCTGATCCGGCGTCCTTGGCTCTATCTTTCGATGCTTGCCATACTGACGCTGCTGCAATACTTCCTGCGGACAAATCGTGCGCGCCATATCTGCGCATCCATCCTGCTGTCAGTATTCTTTGTATGTGACCTTGTGTTCATCGTAATCTATGAAATGACCGGGACGATTTTCGATTTTTCGATGCTCAAGCTGCGCGGTGACGCAATGGCGATTTTAGAGAGTGTGCCGATCAATTTTACTTACACCGCAATCTCCGGCATTTTGCTGAGCGCCTTTATCGTATTCGGCAGGACCTTTGCCTCTGAGGACGGAAACGCCGCCTTTTCAAGATTCGCAAAAAGAGTTCTGACACTCTGCCTTGCCCTTGTGCTGGTTTTGCATCTATCCCTCTCCTATTTGACCGTAGCCGAGGCGAACGACAACTCCGACCTTGCAGAGACGAAGCTTTACGAACCGCAGGAGGGCGGCTATGCCGACAAAGGAATTTTGGGAAACCTTGTCTCGGAGCTTTATCAAGGTGCGTTTGACGAGGTTGATATCGGGAATACGGAGGAGATTGAGCAATTCCTTTATCAAAGTGTGACGGGCGAAGAGATTCCTATGTTCGGCGCGGCGGAGGGCTATAATGTAGTGACGGTTCTTGCCGAGAGCTTTGAATGGTTCTCCTTCCTTCGCGACGAGGCGCGATATCCGAACGGCTACCATGCAGACGAAGCCGTCCTGCGCGAGCTGTATCCGAATCTCTATGCCTTCTACGACACCTCGTATGTGATGACGAATTTCCATTCGCGGGAAAAGACGGACATCTCCGAGAATCTCTCCATCATCGGCAACTATCCCTTGGATTACTATTTAAACTATGACTATTCCGAAAATAATATCGCCTATTCTCTGCCGAATGTGATGCGTTTGCTTTACGGCGTAGAGTCCAATTCCTTCCATAACGGCACAAACAGCTTCTATAACCGCGACGAGTATCTGCCCAACGCCGTCGGTTTTTCCTCCTTTGTCGCCTCGGATGAGATGGAGGTGCAGGGAATGACGAATTACTTTGACCTCGGCGAGCGTAATCTCGATTCCGAGATGATCGAGACCTGCAAGGAACAGATGTTCCCCACCGACCGTCGTTTTAATACCTATATTACGACCATCACGATGCACGGTCAATACGCCCATCGCGACAACCTGCAAGAGTATTACAACCTATTAGATGCTTATGGGCTTCTGCCCTTGCAGGAGGACGACGAGAACGCCAACACCTTCCGCTACTATGCCGCAGCCGCAATGGAACTGGATCGTGCCGTCGGCGTCATGATGGACTTTCTTGAAGAAACCGGACTGCTTGACCATACGCTGATTGTCATTTTCGGCGATCACAATGTGTATTATCAATCGCTTTCCAACTATGTCAAGAATATCTACCCGAAGTCCGATCCCAGCGCAGACATCACGGAGCTTTACCGCGTGCCGCTGATGATCAAGGTCGGCGTGCAGTCGGAGCAGGTTGTCATTGACAAATTTACCTGCACGGCGGATATCCTGCCGACAATCCTCTCTTTGCTTGGCATCCGCTATTACGACAATCTTTACTATGGCAACAGTGCTTTTTCCGAGAAGGAGAGCCTCTTGTATTCACGGGCATACGATGTATTCTTCACGGATCAGATCTATTTCACCTCGCTGGATCACATTGTCTGGGCATCCCCGCAGGCAGACGAAAGCTATCAGGCAGAGATGGAGCAGCGCGCCGTAACACTAATGGAGAAGATTTCCTATGTCAACCGCATTTTTGCCGCCGACCTATTCCGCGGCGACGCGCTGACCCGCTTTGAAGAAAATATGCGCTCCATCAACCCATAAAAAACAGCGCTCCGGCGGCGGGGCGCTGTTTTTTATGGGTAAAGCGTGGTACTGTCTGCCTGTGCAGAAGCCATCGGGTGCATACAAGAGATTGCCACGTCACTTCGCTCCTCGCAATGACATGATAAGCCACCCTGTCTGTCATTGCAAGGAGCGAAGCGAAGAGGCAATCAATTTTCAGGAACTACTGACTGCGTGCAAACTTGTTTATGCCTACTGTCTGCCGCTTACGCGGTCTTTGGGGACATATCCCCGCCCTACTTATGATAAAACCGCTGAGCAACGGTAACAAGCTTGCCTAACAAACGACGCGCCGCAAAATCGCACTGTCCGATGTACTCACAGAATTCCGCGCCAAAGCCCTGCTTATAGCGATGTAGCCCGAGCTTCGGGTTATCCTCGGTTGGATAGCCCTCAACGCCTCGAAAATCGAACCATTTACAGCCCATTTCCAGTGCGTCACATTGCATCCTCCACTGTAGCAGCTCATTCGGATGATCCTTTCGTGCCTCCGTATCTGAGCAGCCATACATAAACCATGCACGGTTGCCCATAAGTACCATAAGCGCGCCTGCGACAACATTCCCTTCCGCCTCGGCAAGGTAAAGCCGTGCGCAGCCTTGCAGTTCGCGTAGAACAGAAGCAAAATAAGGCGCTTTTCTTGCCTCGAATCCGTTCTTCTCCGCGACTTGTTCCATCATCTGACAGAACCGCGGCAGATCGTCCTGAGAACCAAGGCGAACCGTAATACCGCTGCGCAATGCGTGGTGGATATTATAGCGCGTTGTGCGGTGATACTGCGCGGCAAGTGATTCCGGCGTCAACCCCTCAAGCCGCAGCACATAGCACATTCTCGGCTGAAACAGGGAGAAATCCGAGGCTGTATTGATGGAAAATCCCTCTTCCTTAACTGCGTCTGTAAATTGGGTATCTTGCGCGGCAATGCGCGGATCAATGCGCAGGCAATATGCACCCTCACGTTTTGCAAGAGCCTTTGCGGCACCGATCAGGGTGTGAAATGTCTTGGTATCACCGTCCGTGAAAATCGGCCCTCGCGGCGCATAAAGCAGGCAGGTATGAAAATGCCGCAGATCGTGCCGCAGCAGTGCCATTGTGCCGACAATTTCTCCTGATACCTCCCGACACAAAATACCGTACCAGCCCCAATCACTTTTTACGCCCCCCCAAAGCGAGGTCTGCATAAAATGGCAATTTTCATGCTCACGCACAAATTCGTCCAATTCTTCCGCATGCGCAAGATCAACAATCTCAATCATAGAATCCTTCTCTCATTTTATTTGATGAACTTAGGGAACCTCTGAACAAATCAGCGGCGGCGCTCAGCGGATCTTTTACCGCAACTTTTCGGTTCGAAAACCTTGAAATACACAAAGTATTCCTTCGGTTTCCAAACCTCAATTTGCGGCAAAATCTCTCGCTGACCGCTCTTGCGGATTGATTCAGAGCTTCCTTAGAATAACCTATGCTTGTATCACAAATTTGTCGGACTTGCATCAAAGCTGCATCATTCCGCAGGTTCGGTCATCTGCTCCATTGCATCACTCTCAGCAGCGGCGGCGAGATTCTCCGCTTCGGAGGCGGATATTCCACCGAATTGCAAAATGCCAAAATCGGTTTGGTAATACAACGCAAAGGCAAAACGGTTGCCGCTGTCATCATACAAGTAGCACCACGAGAGATAAGCATTCAGTTCTTCCGAAGCTTTTTCCAGCACGCCGTCACAAACGGTGACCTTCTCCGCCACGAGTCCGAAATACTCCGCCCATGCGCGAACCATCGCCTCAAGCATGGGATCCGCGCCATTCATTTCACGGAAAGCCTCAATGTCTAAGAATTGCGTAAAAAGCAGGTCTGCATCCTCTTGATCGACAAGATGCAGGATCTTTCCCTCCACCGGATCATACTTTGCAAACGCCCAGCCATCATAGGAGTAGATCTCATAATATTGAAAGGCGATATTGCCAATGCGGTCTACCACAAGAAAGGGTGTTATGTTCAGCCCTTCAGAGAAATGATCAACCATTGTGTGATAGAAAGCATCATTGAGTGCGCCGTACATATAGAGCTTGTCCAGTTCCTCGAAAAAAGCATCGCTCACTTCCTGCTCCGAATGAAGACCCTCGTTTTTTTCCACAACCAGCGTCGAATAATTTCCGTCTGCCAGCAGGGACAGCTTTTGCACAATGCTAAGATCCTCATAGTTCAGCACGCTGTTGGAGGCATCATAGGCTTCCACCTTCTCCTCAGCGTCTTTTTTCTCAAAATACAGCAGAAGACGAGGCAGGCAGAACGCAAACACCAATGCTATCGCCGTCGGGACAAGCCAAAGCCATTTCGCCCTTTTCATTCCGTCTCGCCTCCTAATACAAACGATACGCAGGTGCCCTTCCCGACCTCGCTCTCAAATATAAGGCTCGTCTTGTGCAGCTCAGCGATCTGTCTGCACAGCGCAAGCCCCAAACCCGCGCCTCCCTCTGCTCTCGCGCGGGACTTATCGACCATGTAAAACGCTTCCGTCAAACGCGCCAGTGCTTCTTGCGGTATGCCGCGTCCGTTATCGCGCACGGAGAAGCGGAAGCCGTTTTCTACCTGCCTTGCATACAGGCGGATGATACTCCCCTCCTCCGAAGCTTTGCGCGCGTTGTCAATCAGATTGTATAATAATGTTTGGAGCAGTTCCGGAACGACATTCAGTTCCTGCTCCTCCACTCGCGTCTCCAAGCGAATATTTTTCTCCTTGAGAAGATACGCGCAGCTCGCGGCAGTATCCTGCACGATTCGGGAAGCGCTCGTTTTTCGAAACTGCGGTGTCTCCCGTTCCAGCGCAAATAAGTCCAGCAACGCAAAGGACATCGCCTCAAGACGCTTTCCCTCGGAAAAAATGTAGTTTGCCGCCTCAACCTGCTTCTTTGCAGGAAGGACACGGCTTCGTAACGTATCTGCATAGCCAATGACCGAAGTCAGAGGCGTTTTCAGCTCATGGGCAAAGCTTGCGGTAAAATCCTTCTGCCGCTGTGCGGCATCAGCAAGCTCGTGTATCTTAATTTCCAGCGAATCCGCCATCTCGTTAAAGCTCTGGGCAAGCTGCCCCAATTCATCGTTGGAGCGGACAACGGCGCGTTTATCATATTGCCCTTCCGAAAACTGCTTTGCAGCGCGTGAGATGCGGCGGATTGGGCGGGTTAAATAAAAAGTCAACACCGTTGTAATACCGATACCAACCGTCAGAATTGCCAGCATGATCCACTGATAGCGGGAAAGATCCTCATCCGCCCGTGTGAAGATGGAGGTGATCTCCCGCATTCGGCTCAGATAAAAAGTGCTGTCAAAGCAGGATACATTTTGTGTACAGAGGATAAAGCGTCGGTTTCCATCGGTGACAATCCGCGTCTGTATCGCGCCGACCGGTGTATCCATCTCAGTGCTTTGCTGCATCCCATTTGTACGCACGAGAACCGTTCCGCTTTCGCTCAGAATGCTGAATTCTCTTTGTTGCGCGGAGCCATCCTGCGTTAAAAGCGTGCGCAGGGACTGTACCGCGCCGTCCTCGTTTCCGTAGCGTAGCTCGTCAGCGCAGAGCGCTTGCACCGTCAGCCCAAATAGGCGCATATCCTCTCGCGCGTCGTTCATTTCGTAATCCAATGACGAGCGGAACGAACCGCGCACGACAATGTAGCCGCTGACAGACAGCGCAACCGCAAGTAGGAGCGCGACAATGGATATCATTTTCCAAGTGAATTTCAAGGTGCAACCTCCAGACGGTAGCCTACCTTATAGATCGCCACCAGCCGTTTCTCCCAACCTAACTTTTTGCGCAGCCGCTGCACATGCAGATCGACCGTGCGGCTGTCTCCTGTGTACTCCGTCCCCCACACGCGTTCATAGATGGTATCACGAAACAGCGCGATATTGCGGTTGCGCACAAAAAGCAGCAGCAGCTCATATTCTTTATGCGTCAGCGTGACCGGCACACCGCCGCGTGTGACAAGCATTGAGCGCGGCTCGATCACAACATCGTCAATCTCGTAGCGCTCATCCGCTTTGCCTGCTCTGCGCAAGACGGATTCCACGCGGGCAATCAGTTCTACAATTTCAAAGGGCTTTACCAAATAATCGTCCGCTCCCGCGCGAAGTCCCTGCACACGATCCGCAACGGAGCCGCGTGCGGTGATAAAAATCACAGGCGTGCCGGTCGGTCGAATTTGATCCATCAGCTCAAATCCGTTTGCACCGGGCAGCATAATATCCAGCAGAATCAGATCAAATGTATTTTCCTCCAAAAGATCGGCAGCGGCAAGTCCGTCGTAAACGCAAGTGCATTGGTAGCCGCAGCTGCTTAAATTCAAATCAATCAGATTCGCAATGGGCTTTTCGTCCTCTACGATCAGAATACGCATCAGCTTCCATCTCCCTGTTGGTTCGTTTTTTGTAACTATATTGCATCTGGATTGTATCATATCTGCATCAGAATTTCAATTTTTTTGAACGGACTATTGACATTTCTCGCAGAATAGCCTAATATGATTTTACAGACAAAAAAAGGAGGCAATGAAATGGGTTTCAAGGGTGCAATGTACATTTGGAAGGATCGCAAGCGTTTTCTCGGCATGCCGCTGAGCTTCACGCGCTATGCAATCAGCAAGGATCGGCTTTTCCTCTCCGTCGGTTTATTCAGCGTCCGTGATGAGGAGATTCTGCTCTACCGTGTCCGCGATATCAGCATCAGGCGCACGCTCTGGCAGCGAATCTTCGGTGTTGGCTCAATCAACGTTACTTCTGCGGATAAATCAACGCCGCAGCTCGTTTTAAAGAATATCAAGCACCCCTTGGATATCAAAGAGCTGCTGCATGAGAACGTGGAAGAGTGCAAGATTCGCCGTCGTATGCGCGTCAGCGAAATGATGGCGGATATTCATGATGAGCCTGACGACGATTCCGACCTTGATGATTTCGACGACGTACCTGACGCAACATAACAGCTCCGGCTGCCGCGCTTTTGCGGCAGCTTATTTTTTCCCGCCATAATTCTTATTGTAACAGCAGAAATTATTTGGTATAATCAAACTATCAACATTGGGAGGGAATATTGCTTGGAAGCACTATTTGAAAACCTGCTGGACTTTGCCGCAGGCTTTCTCGCAGGTGATTGGAAAATGCTTGTTATGTGGTTGATCGGCGGTCTGCTGATTTACCTCGCGATCAAAAAGGATATGGAGCCGTCGCTGCTGCTCCCGATTGGTTTCGGTGCGATTTTGATGAATTTACCCGGCGTGAGTCTCGGCGTTGACGCAGCCGGCCATGCAGAGGGTATTTTGGGATTGCTCTATCACAGCGGCATTGCCAACGAGCTGTTCCCGCTTGCGCTGTTTATCGGCATCGGCGCAATGATCGACTTCGGTCCGCTGCTGTCCAATCCAAAGCTGATGATCTTCGGCGCGGCGGCACAGTTCGGCATCTTCTTTACCTTCTTTATGGCAAGCTTACTTGGCTTTGATATTCGAGATGCCGCATCTATCGCCATTATCGGTGCGGCGGACGGCCCGACTTCCATTGTCGTTGCCAATGCTCTAAACAGCGGCTATATCGGCGCGATCACTGTTGCCGCCTATTCTTATATGGCGCTTGTCCCGATTGTACAGCCGCCGATAGTAAAGCTTCTGACAACCAAAAATGAGCGGCGCATCCGAATGCCGTATGAGCCGAAAGAGGTTTCCAAGACCGTTCGCATCCTTTTCCCCGTAGTGATCACCATCATTACCGGGCTGTTTGCACCGGATGCTGTTGTGCTGATCGGTTTTCTGATGTTCGGCAACCTCATTCGTGAGTGCGGGGTCCTAAACGCCCTTTCAGAGACAGCACAGAAGGTGCTTGCGAATTTGATCACGCTCTTTCTCGGTATTTCCATCGCGGCGAATATGGCTGCCGAGCAGTTTCTCAAGGTCGAGACGCTCTTGATTATGGGACTTGGACTTGTTGCGTTTATTTTCGACACTGCGGGCGGCGTCCTCGTTGCAAAGATCATCAATCTGTTCCTTCCAAAGGAGAAGAAGCTCAATCCGATGATCGGTGCGGCGGGTATTTCCGCTTTCCCGATGTCCTCGCGCGTCATTCATAAGATGGGACTGAAGGAGGATCCGCAGAATTTCCTGCTCATGCATACCGTCGGTGTCAATGTTTCCGGGCAGATCGCTTCGGTCATTGCAGGCGGTTTGATCATGCGATTGGTATACACAATCGGTTAAGGAGGTCAAATCATGCATATCTTACTGGATCAAGCGCAGCAAATCATTGCAGATCGACCTGCCACATGGAAAGAGGCACTCTCTCTGATGGCAACAGGCTGGGGTTCGATCTTTATTGTTATCATTATCCTTATGCTGATGATTTATCTGCTCAACAGAGCTTTCCGCAAAAAGAAATAGCGGAAGAAGGACGTTTGTTATAAATTATTCCACACAAAAACCGAGGGGTTTCTCGATTCTTGTGTGGAATTCTCATTTCTTTAAAGCCCTTTTAGCGGCTGCTGCGCTCATGCTGTGTGCCGAAATAAAAGGATATCACCACGGTAAATATCGTAATATACTGCTGCGTACTGATCTGCCCACGCAGCGCAAGAATGGAGAATACGACGGTCAGTAAAATGGTCACAATGGATTTCACACAAAGAAGCTGCTCCAGACGTTCCCGCAACGCAACCACCTCCGGCGTATTCTATGCAATAAAACGGTTGGTTGCCTCAGAAGTCCGCCGCCGGTGACAGTGTGCGCCATTCCCCTCCGAGCAAAGCCATGAGAATGTCATCGGCATAGGCGTCCCCGTCTCTGACCGCATCTCTACGGATTCCCTCAACGCGGAAGCCCGCCTTTTCGTACACTCGCTGCGCACGCGGATTGAAGGAAAAGACATTCAACTCCAATCGGTGCAGCATCAAGACTTCAAACGCAAAATCGCGCGTGCATTTCGTAACCCAGGTACCCAATCCCCTCCCGCGAAAATCCGCGCGAAACATTGCAATGCGGAAATTTGCACACATGATTTCTCGGTCAATCTCGTTGATCACGCTCTCTCCGATGATTTTGCCTGAAGGATCGTGCAGAAGAAAGAGATAGCCGTTTTCATGATTCTCAAAGCGTCGGAAATATGTGATAATCTCCTCTCGTGTGAACAGCATTTTACTGCCGGTCAGTCTCGCCGTCTCTGCGTCAAGCGGACTGAAGTTTTCGGTATAGTATGCTTCTGCCTCCTCGCTCCGTGCGGAACGAAGAAAAAAGCCGTCTTTTTCCCAACAATACTCCATACTTCCCCCAACAAAAACCCTCCGCAAAGCGTGTGACTTTGCGGAGGGCGATGATTCTCTTAAACTCAGAATTCCAATGACTCGGCGTCCTCTTCGTCGTCTTCGTCGAAATCGAATTCCAGCAGCTCGTTGCACTTCGGGCAGTGGATGGACTCTTGCAGGATTGTGTCCTCATCAAGATGGAGCACTTCGCCGCAGGTCGGGCAAGTTACATCGTAGATGACCTCGTCCTCATCGTCTTCTTCGTCATAATCGTCGTCCTCGTCGAAGTCGAAATCATCCTCGTCCTCATAGTCGTCCTCATAGTCGTCCTCGTCATCCATCAGGTATTCTTCGATGGCATCGAGATCTTCTTCAATTTCATCCAGCTCGTCGGAAACCGCGATGGCATTCTCCTCGAGGTCACTGATCGAGGTCGTCATTTCGCCGAGCAGATCAACAATACCTGCGATCATTTTTCCCTCGGAGGATTCTTTGTCAAGCTCCAAGCCGTCCATTAAGCCTTTGAGGTAAGCTGCTTTTTCAGAGAGAGTCATTGTCGTTCTCCTTTCCGGTTGCGCCCGATCAGCCCTTGGCTCTGCCGAGATACTCGCCGGTACGCGTGTCGATAGAAATTCTGTCGCCTTCGTTAATGAACAGAGGAACCTTGACCTCGGCGCCGGTTTCTACGGTGGCGGGCTTCAGCGTGTTCGTCGCGGTGTTGCCTGCCAGACCCGGCTCGGTCTTGGTGACCTCGAGTTCCACAAAATTGGGGGCTTCCACACCGAATACGCTGCCCTTGTAGGACAGAATGGTGCAGGTATCGTTTTCCTTCACAAACTTAAAGCTGTCGTCAAGAACGCTTGCCTCTACGGGAACCATCTCGTAGGTCTCGCCGTCCATGAAGTAGTACAGGCCGCCGTCATTATAGGAATACTCCATCTTCTTGCGCTCAATATAAGCGGTGGGATACTTGTCGTTCGGGTTGAAGGTCGTCTCAGTGACACCGCCCGTAATGACATTGCGCATCTTGACACGGACAAAGGCTGCACCCTTGCCGGGCTTGACATGCTGGAACTCGATGATCTGCATGACCTTGCCGTCCATGTCGAAGGTAACGCCGTTTCTAAAATCGCTGACAGAAACCATTTATTTGTCCTCCTATTTTCCCCAAAAAGGGCTAATGTATACCGTTAGGCAATAATGCGATATTATTTTAACCGATGATCGGCAAAAAAGCAAGTAGTTCTGTAAATTTCCTCAGAGAATCAGCAAATCTTTTGGACTTTTTGTGATATTGTGGCAGCCGTCTTCTTCAAAAATGACAACGTCCTCAATGCGCACGCCAAATTGATCGGGAAGATAGATGCCCGGTTCGGCAGAGGCAACCGCATGCAGCGGCATCGGTTCCTCGTTACGCAGATTGCAGTTCGGGCTTTCATGGATCTCCAAGCCGAGGCTGTGACCGTAGCCGTGCCCGAAATATTCGCCGTATCCCGCTTCCCGAATCACATTGCGCGCGGCTTCATCTATCACCTTACCGCTTACGCCTGCTTTGGAAGCTGCGATGCCCGCAAGCTGCGCTTCAAGGACGGTAGCATATACCTTCCTCATTTCCTCCGTGGCATAGCCAAGTGCAACGGTGCGCGTCATATCGGAGCAATAGCCCTGATAAAGCACGCCGAAATCCATTGTGATGAAGTCACCCTTTTGGAGCTTTCGATCTCCCGGGACGCCGTGCGGCATACTCGTGTTAGGCCCGGAGACAACGATTGGGTCAAAGGAAAGTCCCTCTCCGCCGTTTTTATAAAGGCAATAAATCAGCTCTGCGGCAAGCTCCTTCTCGGTCATGCCCTCGCGAATACGACCGCAGACCTCGGTAAAGGCGAGGTCCGTGATCTCCTGCGCCTTGATCATGCGGTCAAGCTCCCACGGCTCCTTCGAAGCGCGGAACGTGTTAATCTGCTTCTGATACGGAACGAAATCTGCTTGCAGTTTTTCGCGGAAGGTATCGAATTCAGCAACCGTTAGGTACGCCTCTTCAAAGCCGAGCTTCGTAATACCAAGCTCCTTGAGCGCAGCGTTAAGGCAGGCATACAGGTCACGCGCAAAGTCGATGACCTCAAAGTCCTTAATATTTTTCTGCGCAGATTCGATGTAGCGGCTGTCGGTAAAGTAGCGCGCGCCGTTTTTTCCGACGATGGCGTAGCCCTCCGCAATATCAAACTCCGCCGCATACATACGGCTGTAGCGGGAGGTCAGGAAGAGTCCCTGCACCTCATCTGACAGAATGCTGCGATACTTTTCAAGATTCTTCATATTTTTACTCTCCTTTTGTGCGCCATTGCCAAAAACGGCAGCTCAAAAACATGCCGCAGCTTCAGCAAGGCGGTATGATTATGTATGGATGTTACGGCAATTGCAGTAATCCCTGCTAAATTTGCGCCAAGCACATCCGTGAATATTTGATCTCCGACCAAAGCGGTCTGCGCGCAGGTTGCGTCAAAACGCTGCATTGCAAGACGGATTCCTTTCGGGGAGGGCTTTGCGGCGTAGGTCTGGCATGGGACGTCGTAACGCTCTGAAAACTGCGGCACACGCTGCTTATGGCTGTTTGAAACGATGCAAAGAGCGATGCCATTTTCCTGCATACATGCAAGCCAGTCAAGCAGCTCTTTCGTCGGGACGTCCGTGGTATATGGAAGCATCGTGTTATCAAAGTCCATTAAAAGCAAGCGAATCCCCTGCTCCTTCAGGAAAGACGGTGCAATATCGGTGATTTTCGGGAAGATAAATCTCGGTAAGAATGATAGCATACTTTTTCCTGTTATCCCATAAGTTTTATACACGGAGTGATATTATAAGTATTATACCACCAAATAGGAGGTTTGTCTATTGCCTTTCCATGTGTATTTTGCTTCGAATTGGAAAGATTCTGTGAACGATCAGAGAATTCTTCCTGCGCAGTACGGTTTCGGCTTCACGGAAAGCGGCGCGCTGCGCTTGCCGGAAAAGCTGCTTCCGAATGCGCTTCGAATCATCGACGACGCGATCTTGCCGAAAGCCATGCCGGACGCGGCGGTGCTCAGAGATCTTGCACAGCAATGCAGCAAGGGCTGTTTTTTTGATTTTGAACGCGCGCCCACGCAGATGCATACGGCGATCATCCGCAGCCTTTCGCGGGAACTGAACGGTATTCCTTTGCTGGTTGCCGCAGAGCGCTTTGCCCCGCTGTGTACCTCCGTCCTGCCGATCGTTGCTCCGCCGCCGCGCTGCACAAATTGGCGGAGCTTTGCCTCGCAGACCGCTGCGCGTTATCCGAAGGGATGGGTGCTTGAACTGATTCCCAATGCGTATTCGGTGCAAATGCCTTTTTCTGCGCAAAGCAGCGGCAGACTGCAAGATGCCTTGTGCTGCTATCGGCAAACCGGCAAAACGATCCGATATTTTGACACATATGAAACGCTGTCGCAAAAGCTTACGCTTGTGCAGGAATATGCATGCCGTGCCGCCATTGGATTGTTAAAGGAGCTACAGCCGCTCTTACAAGGCGCTCATAGAGCGTATCCCTTTTGATGCGCCGCAATCAAACAGCTCGCAGCAAAGGGGAATATTCTTGCAGCCTGTGGGCACTGCCCAAAGGATAAGCCTGCCGCGAAATTGCGGCAGGCTTATTATGAACAGCCGACGATGTCTCATCAGCCATCAAGCACGGGGATGGTATTTATTGTAGACAGTCCTGAGATTCTGCTTGACAACCTGTGTATAAATCTGCGTTGAGGAGATGTCGCTATGTCCGAGCATTTCCTGCAACGAATGCAGATCTGCACCGTTTTCCAGTAGATGTGCAGCAAAGCTATGGCGCAGAGTATGCGGCGTAATGTCCTTGCTGATCTGTGCGGTTTGCTGATAGTGTTTGATGATCTTCCAAAAGCCCTGACGCGTCATGCGGTCGCCGTTCACGTTCACAAACAGCGCTTCCTCCTCAGGGCCGGAAACCATCTTGGGCCGGATCTCTGTCAAATAGGTCGTCAGAACCTTAACGGCGGCAGGATAAAGCGGTATGATGCGGAACTTCCCATGTCCTTCGCACTTGATAAAGGAACCGGCAAGGCTTACATCGGCAACATTCAGAGAAATCAGCTCGCTTACGCGCATTCCGGTGGCATACAGCGTCTCAAGCATCGCTTTGTCGCGGTAGCCCTTCATGTCCGTGCATTTCGGCTGATCAAGCAGTAACTCAACCTCTCTGCCCGTCAAAATTTGGGGCAGCTTTTTTTCTGCCTTCTGCTGCGGAATGTCGTGCACCGGATTTTCCTTCAAGAAACCCTCACTGATGCAGTAGCCGTAGAAGCTTTTCAAAGAGGCAATGCAGCGCGCAACGGTCGCGGGCGATTTCCCATTGTTCGTCAGATGCTGCGTATATCGGCAGATGCATTCGCGGTCACAAGCATCCAGCGGCATATCCTCAACATCAGACATATAAGAATCGAATTGGCGAATATCGCGCATATAGGAGGCGACAGTATTGGCGGAGGCATGCTTGATATTCAGAAGATAGTTCTCATACGCAGAAACAAGACTTGCCATCTTTTGTCCGTCCCTCCCTCAAAACAAGATATAGTGCCTGCTCGAAAAATCAGCCACAAATTATGCGAAAAATATTATTTATACCAATTTTTTTGCGACTTTGATTGTTACTATACCTCAAAAAGGCTTGAATTTCAATACTTTTTCAGTTTTTTGTAAAAATTTGTTTATTATGCACAGATATTATGTAAACATCATTATGTTAACCGCGTAACCGTTTGTAGCGGTTTGTAACCATTTTGAGACAGCACCGCTACATGTAGTGATCGCAGCGCGGTTAACCACCAAATCTTGCAAAAATCATTTTGCAAGATTTCTTGCAATTGTCCAAAAACGCTTTAGGCATATTTACGGCGTTTTGCCGCACCGAGGACGCTTCCGATCAGACCTGCGCCAAGAATGCAGGCAGAGACAGGCAGTATATGTCCGTAGCCAATGCCGAAAAAGAGTAAATTAGAAAGCAGTAAGAGGCAGAGATAACCGATGGCAGTCAGGATTCCCCAGAGGATCTTTTTCTGAGGCATTCGTATTGCGCAATATAGGCACAGGAGAAACGCGACAAGTGCTGTATAGATACACACGCACATTCCGGCGTACTCCTCCCCTATCATCTCCTCGAGTATCAATTTGGCGGACAAAAGCGCAAACAGGATCGTCAACAGCGGCAAAGCGATTGCAAGCTGTAGCACAATTCCCCGCGCGCTCTTCTTCCCTTTTCGTTTCATAACAACCTCTCCTTCCGTTTGTTACAAACCTATGCAAGTCCTTCTCCGATATGCAAAAAGAAAAGCCTCTCACGGTGAAAAACCGTGAGAGGCAAAAAACAAATTACAGCTTCTTTTCCTTTTTCTTTTCTTCTTTTTCTTTCTTTTTCTGCTCGGCACGCGCCTTTGCAGCAGCCTGCGCCTCGGCGCGGGCCTTCTGCGCATTTTCCTGCGCGGTGTTATTCGTCATAACAGACCACTTTGCCAGCTCCATACGAACGCGATCCATGCTGGTTTCGATGGTGATGTTTTCATCCTTCATCTCAACAATCTTGCCGACGATACCGCCGATCGTCGTGATCTTATCTCCCACCTTCAGGGAACTGCGAAGCTTTTCTTCTTCCTTTTTCTTCTTCTTTTCCGGGCGCATGATCAGGAAATAGAATACCGCGATCATAACCACGATCATAATGATCATGGTAAAGCCACCGCCACCGGCGGAAGCTTCTGTGTTAAAAACGAACATGGTTTATCCTCCAAACAAATTAAGTGATAGTATTATACAGGATAAAACGGCACTTTGCAAGAACAAAGTGTTAATTTTCTCCTTTTTCCTGCTAATCTTCTGCACGCTGCCCCAGCCGCTCGGAGTATTCCGCGCGGAACTGTGCAAAGCACCCCTCATCAAGTGCTTTTCTGATGCGTGCGGTCAGTTGATTGTAAAAATACAGGTTGTGCATCACGGAAAGCCGCATAGCGAGCATTTCTTCCGCCTTAAACAGATGACGGAGGTAGGCGCGGGAATAGCGGCGGCAGACCGGGCAGTCGCACTGCATGTCAATGGGGCGCTCATCACGCTCATACTTTGCATTTTTCAGATTCATCGTACCGCTCCACGTAAAGAGCTTGGCGTGACGGGCGTTTCTTGCGGGCATGACGCAGTCGAAGAAATCTACGCCGCGCGCAACGGCTTCGATGATATTCGATGGAGTTCCGACACCCATGAGATAGCGAGTTTTGTTCTTGGGCATATACGGTTCGACCGCTTCGATGATTTCGTACATCGTTTCGGTACTCTCTCCTACCGCAAGCCCGCCGATGGCGTAGCCGGGTAAGTCCAGCTCCGCAATTCGTTTCATATGCCAAATACGCAGATCCGGATAGGTGCCGCCCTGATTGATGCCCCAGAGCATCTGCTGCGGATTGACTGTCGTCGGGAGCTGATTGAGCCGCGCATTCTCCGCCTTGCAGCGTTCCAGCCAGCGAAGTGTCCGCTCAACGGAGCGCTTCACATAATCGCGCGGCGCAGGATTTTCGATACATTCGTCGAACGCCATGCAAATATCCGACCCGAGATTGGATTGAATCTGCATACTCTCCTCAGGGCCCATGAAGATTTTTCTGCCGTCGAGATGAGAAGAAAAGTAAACGCCCTCTTCCTTGATCTTGCGCAGGCTGGCGAGCGAAAACACCTGAAATCCGCCGGAGTCTGTCAGAATCGGGCGATCCCAAGTCATAAACTTATGCAGACCGCCGAGATCATGCACTACCTGATCGCCCGGACGCAAATGTAAATGATAGGTGTTGGAAAGCTCGACCTGACAGCCGATGGTTTCCAGATCCTCCGCACTCAGCGCGCCCTTGATCGCGCCTTGCGTGCCGACATTCATAAATACCGGGGTCTGCACCGTTCCGTGCGCGCAGGTAAACACACCGCGCCGCGCCGCGCCCTCGGATTTTAAAAGTTCAAACATATATTACCTCTCTATTTCCTCTGCTTCTACGCTTCCTCAAACGGTGCGTATTGTCGAAGCTCATCCGATATTTGACGGTTAATCACGTAACATTATCGATTGATAATATTACCGTATTCCCGTTTCATAGCATCCACTGAAACAACCCATTGTTTGCCGAATTTGCAGACATCAACACCATTGATTAACTTGCCATACGAAATGGCCTTTCGGAGCGTGCTTTCATTCAGTCCCCACAACTCCGTGGCGTCAGAGAAAGCAAGCAGTCCGTCAAAGGGTGTTTCCACCGCTACGCCGTTTTCCCATAACTCATCGCAGGACAAATCAAGCGCATCATTCCATATAATACCGTAGCCGCCCACATCGACAGATACGCCGCCGAAATCATTGCTGTTTTCAAGCGACTGAAAAGCAGGTATTTTTTGAAACAGAGGTTTTACATCATAAATTTTAGTGACACCCTCGGCAAATTGAACACTCAATTGATATTCAGGCAGCGGAAATACATTTTTAATTTTATGGAACATACAACCCCTCCTTATTCCAAAGGCGGCAAGTACTTAAATTCCTGTGTCTCCCAAATGATTTTAAGTTCTTCTCTATGAATAGAAATCCATTCCTGAACCATATTCATAGCTTTAGGCGGTAAGTGTCCCTCGATTATTTTGCCAGTCATAAAATCAACGGCCGCGACATCCTCATTATAGATTGCATGAATATGCGGTGGATTATGCTCACTTTGTAAAAAGTACATTCTAAAACTATAACTATTCCGTAAAAACGTGATAAAACAGGCATAGCATCATCTCTGTATTTTATTATATCACGGTATCGTGATATTGTCAATAGAATATGAACGCAAAAGCACATTCCCTGTAAACATCGGCAAGAATCAAATTACCAAACGGCGAACAGAATACCGTTTGGTAACCGAGCTTAAGGTCAAAGAATGAGCATCGCATCTCCAAAGCTGAAGAAACGGTAGCGTTCCTTGACCGCCTCTTGATAGGCACGCATCACATGGTCATATCCGGCAAACGCCGAAACCAGCATGATCAGTGTGCTTTCCGGCAAATGAAAATTTGTAATCAAGGCATCCATCGCTTTAAAGCGATAGCCGGGGTAGATAAAGATATCCGTCCATGCCGAGCTTTCGGAAAACGTGCCGTCTTCGTTAACGAGGGATTCTAACGTACGGCAGGAGGTCGTTCCGACGCATACGATCCTTCCGCCGTTTTTCCGTGTTTCGTTCAAAACCTCCGCCGTTTTCTCGGAGATCATACAAAGCTCCGCATGCATGTGGTGTTCCGTCACTTCATCCACTTTGACGGGACGGAAGGTGCCGAGTCCGACATGCAGGGTGACATAAGCAAGTCTTACGCCCTTTGCTGCGATCTTTTCAAGCATCTCCTTTGTAAAGTGCAATCCTGCGGTCGGCGCGGCAGCGGAGCCTACCACACGGGAGTATACCGTCTGATAGCGTTCCCCGTCCGCAAGCTCTTCTTTAATATAAGGCGGCAGCGGCATTTTTCCGAGCTGTTCCAAAATCTCGAGGAAAATACCCGCATAATGAAAACGCACAAGTCGGTTGCCATTTTCTGCCTCCTGCTCAACCGTAGCAGTCAGCAGACCGTCGCCGAAGGATAGCTCAGCTCCCTCGTGCAGCTTCCGCCCGGGCTTGACAAGGCATTCCCATAAGCCGTCGCCCTTATCCGTCAGCAGCAGAACCTCTGCAGCGCCTCCGGTCGGCACGCGATGCCCCAGCAGCCTTGCCGGCAATACGCGAGAGTCATTCATCACAAGGCAGTCACCGGGCTGCAAATAGTCGATCAAATCGGTAAAATGACGGTGCTCAAGCATTCCGTCCGTTTTATGCAGCACCATCAAGCGTGAAGCGTCTCTCTGTTCGAGCGGGGTTTGCGCAATCAATTCCTGCGGCAGATCATAGTAAAAATCACTTGTTTTCAAGTCTTTCTCTCACCTTCGTGCAAAATCTGGCTTTATTATATCCGAGTGTGCACGGAAATGCAAGCACTCCTCGCAGAAATACGGCATAGAATGGCGCGGAGGTGTTCCAAAATGAATGAACCGTTATTTCGCGGCGCAGCAACCGCAGTTGTCACGCCGTTTTGTGAGAATCGAATCGACATGGCTGCCTTTGACCGCATCTTGGAGTTGCAGCTCTCAGCAAAAATAGACGCCGTCGTCGTCTGCGGTACAAGCGGCGAGGCGTCTACATTGACCGTCGAGGAAAAGATGGCGCTTTGGCAGCATGCGGCAAATTATCTCGGCGGAAGGGCAAAACTGGTTGCGGGAATCGGAACGAACGACACGCGTACATCCGTCGCACTGGCAAGACTTGCCAAAGAATCCGGCGCGGATGGGTTGCTCGCCGTCACACCCTATTACAACAAGTGTTCGCAGGAGGGGCTTGCGCGTCATTATGAGACGATTGCGGAGGCGACCGATCTCCCACTGATTACTTATAATGTTCCCTCACGCACCGGCGTTGATCTGAAGCCGGAAACCTGTGCCCGGCTGATGCATCATGGACGGATCAACGGCGTCAAAGAAGCGAGCGGAAGCATCACGCGTATGGCAAAGCTTCGCAGCCTATGCGGAGCTTCCTTTGCCGTATGGAGCGGGAACGACGATCAGATTGTCGCCATGATGGCACTCGGCGCGTCCGGTGTTATCTCAGTACTTTCTAACATTCGACCGCGCGCTGTAAAAGCGATGACGGATGCCTGTCTTTGTGGAGATTTCCATGCAGCGTCCAAGCTGCAAATTGACTATCTGCCATTGATCGAGGCGCTCTTTTCCGATGTCAATCCCATCCCCGTGAAGGCCGCGATGGCGGCGCTCGGCATATGTCGGGAAGAAGTTAGGCTGCCGCTGTGTCCAATTTCGGAAGAAGTGCGTACACGGTTGCATGCAGCCTTACTTACCTGCCCCGAGCTTTCATAAGCAAACAGTTATGCCGTCTTCTTATCCTTCGGAAGTACAATGTTCAAGATAATGGCGATCAAAGCGGCGGGGACGATGCCGGAGCCGCCGAAGATGTAAGACAGCCATGTGGGCAGATGCGCCTGCACAGCCGTTGTCGAGCCGATGCCGTAGCCGAGTCCAAGCGCAACGGATACGATGGTAGCGTTTCTGCCCGCAAGCGGTTCCGACGTGATCAGGTTGATGCCGGAGATCACGATATTTGCGAACATGATCACCGCCGCGCCGCCGAGTACCGGCTGCGGCATGATGGAGATGATCGCGCCAACCTTAGGGAAGAGACCGCACAGCACGAGGATCCCCGCACCCATTGCGATAGAAAAACGGTTGACCATCTTTGTCATGCCGACCAAACCTACATTTTGGCTGAACGAGGTATTGGGAAGAACGCCGAAAACAGAAGCCAGCGCAGAACCGAAGCCGTCACAGATCACGGAGCCGGAAAGCTCGCGATTTGTGGGCGCTCTGCCCAAGCCGCCCTCCGTCACGCCGGCGGTATCACCAATGGTTTCGACGGCGGTAACGATAAACATGATGCACATGGGGATAATGGCCGAGAGATTGAATTGCAGCTTCACGGGCAAAATACGAGGTACGGCGAACCAAGCCGCATCCCTGACCTGTGACCACTGGGTAATATAGGCGCAGGTGACTTCTTTTCCGTCAACAACCATTGTATGCGGCAGGCAAAGCCCCATAATAAAGGAAACGATGTAGCCCACAATAATACCAAGAAGGATCGACGCAACCGACGGGAAGCCCTTGAAGGCGTGCTTAAAGACGAGAATAGAGATCAGCGTGATCAAGCCGAGCGCAAGATTCCACAACGCGCCGTAATCCGCGCTTGCGTTGCCGCCTCCAAAGAAACCTATGCCGACGGAGAACAGGCTCAAGCCGATGGCCACCACGACCGTACCGGTCACGACGGGCGGGAAGAACTTACGAAGGGGCTTAATGCAGAAGCCGAGTCCCACTTCGAAGATACCGCCGATCAAAGACGCTCCCATAACTGCGCCGTAAGCATACAGGCCTGCTTCCACACTTGTAGTGATCGTGCCGGCGGTGACGCCCGCCATCATACTTAACGCAATGGATTTATTGATCCCGATAAAACCCGAGGAGGTTCCCATCACAATGGGCAATCTGCTCCCGATCGGCCCGATTGGATAAAGCTGAATGAAGGTCACAATGCCCGCAATCAGCATCGCGTTTTGCAACAGAGAAACACGGAGCGCGCCCATGCCTGCATCCGTTGTAATGCCGCAGATCGCCATAATCGCAAGTAAGGGGGATAGATTTCCGACAAACATTGCAAGCACATGCTGTAAGCCAAGCGGGATCGCCTCAATCAACGGCAAACGTCCATCCAACTCCGTTGGCGAGGAATACGTTTTCTTTTTCATTGATCTCTCACCTTTCTCTTGTTTTAAAAGTGCTGCGGCAAGCATTACCTTCCTGCCGCAAGCAAGTATATGATGCGGCAAGGACGCGTGCGCTTTCTGCACTTTTCTACACTTATAGAGTAACGGAAAATGTCGCATTCTGCAAGCGGAACGCACTAATTCAAAAAATTTTGGAATATTAAACAGAATTTCCTTCACGGACTTGTGCAACTTGTTCACGCTTTTCTCGGCATCCGCGCAGCTATGCCGTTTTATGTAATACGCCCTAAAATACAAAAGGCGCAGGGTCGGAACATACCGTGCCCTGCGTTTTTGTAAATAAATCAGAAGCAAAATTATCGCAAGTTTCCCTTTGCCGGGTTTTCTAAGACTTCGCCGTCTTCGGTGAAACGGGAGCCATGACAAGGGCAATCCCAAGATCGTTCTGCGCTGTTCCATTTCAAGGCACAGCCGAGGTGCGGACAGCGCGGTTTCGAAAGCGTGAGCAGGTTTTTCACTGCCTCATATCCATTCGCCAAAAGCTGCGGCTTCCAAACACTTCTCGACGGTGAGAACAGCCGCGCTTCTTCCGTTTCTTTTTCCAGTATTTGATCCCGTAGCAGCATTGCGCACAGCATAGCGCCTGTCATGCCCCATTTGTTGAAACCGCTTGCCACAAATAGCCTCTGTGTTCTTTTGGAATATTGCCCGATATAAGGCAGACCGTCGAGACTCATGCAGTCCTGCGCCGCCCAAACGTATTTTTCCTCTGCGGCAGGATAGTGCTTCCTTGCAAAGGCGCGCAATTCGTCCCAGTTTCCCCCTTGCTTTCCCGTACGGTGCGCCCCGCCGCCGAGCAGCAGGAGACGGTCGTAGTTACGAAAGGAAAAGCCGGTCTCCTTCTCATCTACATACATCCCATCAAGCTCTTGTGCGTTCTGAAGCGCAAGCACATAGGAGCGGTGCTGATAGAGCTTTAGATAATAGGAGCCATGCTTGTTCAGAAACGGAAAATGTGTTGCTGCAATGACGCATGAAGCGTGAATCTTTCCATGCGCCGTGACTGCTGTGTTTCCTTCCATCTCACGCACAAAGGTATTCTCGCAAATATTCAGTCTTTTGGCGATTGCAGCAAGAAATTTCAAAGGATGAAACTGCGCTTGATTCGTAAACTTGACTGCACCGACTGTTTGAATCGGCAGCGGAAGCGTCTCACAAAGCTCTGCCGCATAACCGATCTTTTGTAATGCTTCCATTTCGTCGGCAAGCTTTGCGGGGGATTCCGTCGCATAAACATAATTATCTCGGATTTCATAATCGCACGCAAGCTTTTCACAAAGCGCCGTATACATATTCAAAGCCGATTCATTCGCCCGCAGATACGCTCGCGCCGCATCGACACCATTATCCTTTACAAGCTTATGGTAAATCAGCCCATGCTGCGCGGTGATCTTTGCGGTTGTATTCTTTGTCGTACCGCCACAAATTCGCCCCTGTTCTACCAGCAGATAGTTCACGCCGCTCTGGTGCAAAAGATACGCGGTCAGGAGCCCTGCAATTCCTCCGCCGATGATGAGGACATCCGTCTTTTTGGTGCCGTCAAGCTGCGGAAATTCCGGCAGCTTCGCAGTTGCCGACCATAGTGATTCCATCATTTACCCCCTGCACGCTTTTACTTTTCATTAGTATGTGCAAGAGGAAACACCTCATACCACTTTTATTCTATGTCCTTATGATTGCAGAGAATAAAAAGTATCCATAGCATTGTCCCCACTGCGGTGCAGGCCTCCTATAGAAGCGCAAGCACTCCCGGTGCAACACTATGGATACTTCATATAACGCAGTTTCACAGACGGGTGACTTTTAAAACATCGTTTTTAAAATCAGCATGATAGCCTCTGTGCCGTAAAATACCTTGATAATCCTCCATATAGTCAACCTCTGCCCAGAATTTCCCATCCACCGTTTCAACATAAATCGGGCGCTTGCCTACCATGGAATAGAGAATATTTTCCCACCACACAGAGTGGTTCTGACTGTTGATCAGTATGTCCAGCGCCGAGAGAAACTCCGGCATAAAGTCCTTACTGAACTTTCCGATCCCGATATATTCCCCAGTTACATCCTCACCGGTCAATTCTTTGCCGTATTTCTCGAGAAGACCGTTCTCGTACTTAAACTTGTAATCCGCCTCCTCCTTACGAGAGCCATCGGCAAACATCACAGGCGATTTTTCGCAAGAAAGGATTTGCTCCAGCAGAGAATCCTCCAAAAAAACGTCTGCATTCATAATCAGCGTATCGTCCGCGTCCTTCAAAAAATCTTTGGCAAACCAAGCCGAAGCGATACTGTTTGTCACATCGAAAAAAGGATTGTAGAAATATTTCAAGTCAAAGTCCTGAAGTGTCTGACGAATTACCTCGCCCCGATAGCCAAGTACAATGGCAATATCCGTGACACCGTACTTATGAAACATTTCGACGGTGTATTGGATCAGCCTTTTGCCGCCGATATCCACTGTGCATTTTGGATTTCCGGACAAATAACGGCTGATTCTTGTGCCGCGGCCTGCTGCTAACAGTAAAGCTTTCATATTCAATCTCCTAATCGTTTTTTTTGGCAGGCTGTCTCTTAGCCGTGAAGGATTCCCCTTCTGAGCAGATCATCCAGCGCTGCAAACAGAGCATCGTTATCCGCAATTGTCAGGTTGCCGAGATGCCCAACGCGGAACACTTTCTCTGCCAAGTCTCCTCCGTTCGGGCAGACAATGATATTGTATTCCTCCTTCAGCACCTCGAAGATGTGAAAAGCCGACACCTCACTGCTGACGGGTGTCAAAGAGGTAACTGCATTGGACGGTGCTTGGGAGAACATTCGCAGAGGGTAGTTTTGAATGCGGGTGCGGAAATCGGTGGCAATGCAGCGAATTCTCTCACGCTCAGCTTCTACGCCAACCGCATTGATTTGATTCAACCGCGCATTGATTTGGATCAAAATGCCAACGGCCGGGGTAAAGGGTGTCTGACCACGTTCCCCGTTTTTCAGCGCGGCTTTCAGGCTCAGATAATAGCATGCAGGCTGATGATCAAAGACACGTTCAACGGCGCGGCTGCTGAGCACCATCATGGAAACACCGGGCGGAACCGCCAAAGCCTTCTGAGAGCCGGTCAGGACAATATCCGCGCCTAATTCCTCCATATTCAGCGGGTCAGCCAAAAAAGCGCTGATGGCATCCACAACCAAGATCAGATGATTTCGACGGCAGAAGTCGCCGATCAGATCCATGTCGTATAAGACGCCGGTAGAGGTTTCGTGCATATTTACCAAAAAGCCGGTGTAACCGCCTGCTTCGTAGGACTTCAGATGTGCAGCGGTTAAAGGTTGCCCGTTTTCCAGTTCAATTGCGTCATACGGAATGCCGTAGGCCTCGCTGATCTCACAAAAGCGATGCCCAAAGCTGCCGCCGCAGACAATGAGAAGTTTGTCGCTTTTCGTAAACAATCCGTTTACCGCAGCATCCATCGCAGCGGTGCCGGAGCCGGTCAGAAAGACAGCGCGGGCATTCTCCGGCGCACCCATCATTTTTTTCAGAAGGCTTTCGCTTTCGAGCATAAGCTGCGAAAAGTCCGTCGTCCGAAAATATGGAACCGGCTCAGCGCCAAGACGGGCTATATCCGCCGGAATTCGCACCGGTCCGACCGAGAAGTTGATATGATCTTTTTTAATCTCCATGTTTCTTTCTCCTTAAGCAAGGTAAAGATGATCTCTGCTCCGTGTTTTCAGATTTCGCCATCAAAAAACCGAGCGCCATCCAAAACAGGAATGAAGAAGGATTGTTCATAAAGAACACACCCTTATCAAACACTGCCGAGATTGCCCCTGCAGTTGCAACTGCAAAGGCAAAAATGAATGCATCAGACACACGCGCCTGCCGTTTCATATAACGCACCAGCCGTATGAGACAAAGCACAATAAATGCCAACATCAGTAAAACACCGGCGAAACCCGTGCTAACAAAGACCATCAGATAACCATTGTGAACATGATAGATTGTTCCGTGCATAAACTTTCCGGGGTAGTTATCGCGGACATACTGCACGATGAACATATCCGGGTGATTCTCTCGGATATACGACATGTAATTTCCGGGAGACAATCCCAAAAGTCCGATTTCCCGATACAGGCTCAGGTAATCTGTCCAAATTCTAAAGCGGTCATTTGAGACATTCTCTTCCAGACCTTCCCTGTGCAGAACATCTTCCTCCGGCGACGGTTCAACTTCTCCGGAAGGCGTAGGCGGGGCTTCCGGCTTGCCCGAGGCAGAGACGCTGTCCACCCAATGAGGTACTTCACCAAGAGCGGTCTTGATGCCCATAAAGCCGAATGCAAGAACAACGGTCAGTAACAAAGCAAGCCCCATCGGGAGAAAAAAGCGGCGGAAGTCCGTATAGCGGGAGCGGTTTCTAAACCAAAGCCATAAGATAGCAAAGGAACAAACCAGCATAGATACCTGCGCGCTCCGAGAGCCGCTCAGAATAATATGGAAAAACAGCGGTAGATTTGCAATCAAGAGCGCAGCCCTAATCAGAGCGCGCTTGCTATGGATCAGATAATACACACCTATCATCAAGAGCATCAGACTGACATAGACGGCATGGTTCAGCGGCGAAAAAATACCGAACAAGCGTCCTTCCAGAAAGCCCTGCCTTGCCAGACTGTTGTCGTCAGACAGTGGGTTGATCACATAGCGGTAGCCGATTTGGAAGACGTACTGGTAAACGGAGACACAGCAGGCAACAAACCAGCACAGCAGGATTGTTGCATAGAGGTACTTCATGAATTTGCGCAGGCGCGTCCGTTCCCATCGGTACGCACAGGAATAAAACAGTGAGAATTCAATGAGCGTCCAGCAGATCAGGAAAAGGTTGTCTTCTACGCCATAGGAAATGGTCATGAGGGCAGAAATCCCTGCCAGTGCACAAAGACCATACAGGAGCATGCAATAGGGGGTGCGCCATACCACTTTATTGGTAAAAAGGTCAGCGCAGAGAAGCAAAGCGCCAAGAATTCCCAAATAGGACTGGATATGCCGCAGCGGCGTCTGAGAAATAAATGTGACGAATGGCGCAATTAAGAATAGAACATAGCACAGCAGAGTGAGTCCGATGTAGACCATAATCACGGTATTCAGCATCGGGGCTTTCAAAGTGCTGCGCTCGTCTCCGGTAACTCGATGCCAAATTCTCTTGATTTTGGATTGATTCTCAGGCATTGCTTCACTTTCCTTCCTTTACTTTCCTTCCTTTACTATGATGATCTGTTTCCCTTTTTACGCAGCGTCCGGTGCAGAAGCTTCAAAATCCCTCGGAATTCCTCAGTTTTGTGGGTACACAGAAGCCAAATTGCAGGATATATGACTGCAACAATGCAGCAGCGTACGACAAGAGAAGCTATGCTGTTATTCGGCGCCAGCACCCTGCTGACACCGTAACACAGCGCGCATCCAACGGCAGCAAGGAGTATATACAGCCCAACCTTCCCAAGGTATTCCCCCCAGCTTCTTTGAAACTGGTACTTGAACAGCACCCATGCCTCCCACGGGAAGTACACAAAGAACATCACAAAAATGGTAGGTACCAACACACCTGCGATGCTCCCGGTGTATTTCACCATGACAATGCTACCGACGAGGTTCAATGTCATGCCTACATAGGGCTTGAGCCAATCCTTTGTCCACAGGCCTGCAGCATCCCGATAGGTCAATTGCATGATGCGGAACATCCAAGAGAAGAAATACACCACGATGAGCATCACCAGACGGATATCCAGAAGATACTCCTCCCCCAGCCAAATGGCTGCAATAAAGGGCTGATAGAAGCAGAGCATACACGCTGCTGCGCCGCCGATGAGCGCCACCCAACCGAAGGTCATGATCTTAAACAGACGGTAGTTCTCTTCCCGCGTATCGGTGATCAGCTTGTTGCCGATGCCGGAAAGGCTGCCGTTCGTAATGATCTCCACAACGCCGTTGACGGCAGTGAGGATATAATAGTAGTTGCTGTAAAGGGACATGGTGGTAAGTCCCAAAAAGGAAGAAATGATAATACTGTCCAAGCTGACAAGTACCGTACTGCCAACCTTATGACCAAACAGCGTCCAGACTCGCTTATAGATATCGCTTCTTGTGCCGTTGTCCAGCCGTCCCCGACATTTAATATTCGGATACATCTTTCGCGCGGCAATCAGGTTCGCAATGTTATTCGGAATGACAACCAGCGGCAGAATAATGATATAGGCGTAGTAATTTGCAAAAATCAGCAGCGCCGCTGCCTGAAGAATAAACTGAACGATATACCGAACCGTAGAGATTTTCAGCGTTACATCCGTCCGTTGATATGCGGTAAAGATTGCGGTATTATAGCCGAACATCAGATAGTCCAAAGAAGTCTCTAAAAGGTAAATGGCAAACAGAATATGCAGGTTGACATCCGAGGGGCATTCTCCATTGACCAAATGAGACAAAAACGGCATCAGGCATATGCCCAGCCCCAAAATCACCAGACCGACAATCCGATAGACACGGCGGTAGAAGTTCATCATGGCGCACAATGCGTCCTGATCGTCCTCCACAATCGCCTTATACATGGTATAGACCAACGAGCTGCTGAACCCGAGATTCGCAAGATTCAGCACTGTCAGAATGGAGGTAAAGAGGCTGTTCAGACCGCTGTATTCAAGCCCTAATTTTTTGATGATAATCGTCTTGATCGCAAACGGTCCCAAAAGTGTGACGACTCGGTAAACGGCGCCCCACACAGTATTTCGCATTGTGTTTTTTGTTCGTGCCAGTTTCATAGCTATTTATCGGCTCCCGTTATGGGAGATTCACCTTTCAAAGCCGGAGGAATCCGGAAATATGGCATCAAAGGCGCGGATCAGAGCGTTCCGCTCCGCTTCAAAATCAAAATCCAATGGGTCGTCATTGACGCAGACGACCTGATACTTATGCGCAGATAAAAGCTTCGCGGCATCCGCTGCGGTCTGCTGTCCCATTGTGAGGTACGCGCTGTTAGGCTTGTGCGGCATAAAAGCGCCGCTTGCAAGCTGCCAGTAGCGGAAAATATACTGATTTACATCCTCGCGGCAGCGGAACCGATGGCGGCAAGTTCGATCAAGGATCTCAGGCACAGTGTCCCACACCGTTTCTAAGGTACTTTTGCAGTAGGGCACACAGGTGTGGAAGTTCCGAAAGCCTGTATAGCAGCCCCACGGCAGCAAATAGAGATTGTTCAGCACATAATGCCCGTTTTTCGGCGAAAACCATTTGAAAAAGTCCTTTTTCAGCATGGCACGCTTGGAAAAATGCATATTCATCACAGCCATCATATTCAGCATGATATACGGCATAAAGTTCTCAACATCCGTATTTTTAATAATGCCGAACACAGCGGTATCCGCCGGAAGTCCTTTCATAAAGAAATCCTCCGGTTTTGTCGGCGCGTTGAGGAACACATCATCATTGAAGTAGAGGAAGTGTTCCGCCAATCCCTCAATCCTATGCATATTCAGCTCTATGGTGTGAGAACTGAAGGTCGGCAGATACTCCTTCGGGATATAATCGCGGTGATTCACCACATGAAGCTTCGGGTTGCTCGTATTCAACCACGCAGGTAAATGACCGTAGGTGATAAAATGGATGGTACGAACCCACGGAGCATACCGCTCAATGCCTCGGAACCAATAGCGAAGCGTATCCCAGTCCCGATAGCGGGCTGCGCTGCTATCAGCGCCGGAGGAGGGCTGAAAACGGGCACGCTCCTGCTGCCAGACAGGATCGGCACCATCCACCCACGGAATCACAATGTCAATCGGAAATGCTTCCATCGCTTACTGTTTCTCCTTCGCAGCAACATCCAAGCAGAAGCCGACAGACCAATGCTTCTCGCGATCCGCCTCCGGGGGAATGGTCATATAATCCCCGTACTGATTTTTTAGATAGGCGTCCGGATCGTGCGGCAGATTGATCTCCATATCCTCAAAGGGTCCCTTAATCGGAGGATAGTACACGCTCTTCGGCATAATATGCCCGAAATAGTGACCGATATCCGTAGGCACTGCCCACAGTCCCGTGTCCTTTTTGCCGCGGACAAAGCGGTCAAAGAGGTTTCCCCACTTCTTATAGGAGCGGAAAGAAAAAAGGAAGCCCACCGTCATACGCAACCGGTAATTCATCTTTCCCGCGGTTGTCTGATAAAAGAATTCCTTTTTCTTCGGGCTGTTGAAATGACGGAATACCGAAGAAACAGCAATATATTGCAACACCAGCGCCGTGACACCTTTAAACGCACGCACAATCGGATTTTTCGGCACGGATTCAATGGCAAAAATGTCAATGTGTACGCCTTGCGGCAGCGCAGTGTCCAGCGTTTGCAGGCTTGCCTTCAGCGTGTTCTTTTTATAGACCGCGTAAATCATACTTTCCAAGGGGTATTTGGAGTTGGGTGCGGTCATATCGTACTTATCGCCCAAGGTTTCGTCAAAAAGCTGTACAAATCGGTTCAGATCTTCACGCGGCATGATGATATCCACATCGTCATCCCACGGAATGAAGCCCTGATGCCGCACGGAGCCAAGCGCCGTTCCGCCGGCAGCCATATAGCAAATGTGATGTGCATCACAAACCGCAATAATATCTTTTAAGATCTCGAGGAAGCAATTTTGCAGTTGGTGAAGCTCATCATCGGACAGCTCATGAAAAATATCCATAGCAGGAGATTTTTGCATTGCTTTACGGGTTGATAACGCATTTTTCAGTAGTCCCATTCCTGCACCTACTCATTTCGCGCAACAGATCGCAGATCCGTTTAGGGCCTGCGATTGTTGCAATAGTAAATTCCTTTATACTGTTTGTAGCTGTGCTGCAAGTCGATAAACACAGCGTTGTGTCGGAAGACCTGTTCCTCCTCCGGAGGAAGCTGCATATAGTCTCCGTAAGAGATACGCAAATAATCCTCCACATGGTCAGGCACCGGCATTGGATGCCCTTCAAACAGCAGCTCCTGCGGATGCTCAAACCAAGACTTCGGAAAATGCTGACGCATAATGGTAGCACCCTCGACCAAAGAAGCGACTGTCTGGCACTGCTCCAAGGGATACTTTGCCATGCGCCTCTCTGCCCTCTTCCATATCTTATATCGAATATGGTCGGAACGGAAAACGGAGAGTGCCAGTTTTGTTGCGTAATAGGTGAGCTTTCCCTTATGCTCAGGCAAGCGCTGAAAATTAAAGCAGCAAAAGAGCATGGAGTGAAACATCTGCCTAAACCCGGCCGCTTTCCCTTCGGGGATGGCATCCAATGGGATCACATCTATCATCAATCCCTGATGGATATCTAAATCGACACTGTGACGATTGATAAAGGTAGTGTTATTATCCTTGATCTCCGTGGCGGAATGGTGGATGTTGATACGCTCGTCCGAACGGACGCACGCATAATGCTCAGTATCTGCATTCTGCGCCCAAAGTGATGGTAAACGTTCGTAATCCTCACGCAGCATAAACACATCCACGTCGTCATCCCACGGTATAAAACCGCTGTGACGTACCGCGCCGAGGCAGGTGCCTCCTGCCAAGACGAAGCGCAAACCGTTCTGCTGACAAAACAGTTGAAAATACAGTAAAATTTCCAGCAGCTTATCCTGAATCTCACGGATCTGTACGCCGTTGCTGTCCTGCTGCATAGTCTCACACTCCAAATCTTCGCAAGCAACCGCAGAAACACGGCCACTATTGAATCAATCTTTACTTCCTACGCTCGTAGCAGACGCATCCCGATCATTGTTCATCTCATGGATCAGCTCATCACGGCGTTTTTCCCGCTCACGAGCTTTGTCAATTCCTTCTGTACTGTCTTTACTGAACATGATCCGCAGAGTCAGAAGCATAAGTTTAATGTCCAACACGATAGAGTAGCTTTCAATGTACATCAGATCCAACCGCAGCTTATCATAGGCGCTGGTATTGTATTTGCCGTAAATTTGGGCGTAACCCGTTAAACCGCCTTTGACTTTCAGACGATATTCAAACTCCGGAATTTCCTTTGAGAATTCGTCCGCAAAGCACTTACGCTCCGGTCTGGGCCCAACGATGCTCATATCGCCTTTGAGAATATTCAGAATCTGCGGGAGCTCATCCAAACGCGTGGCGCGGATCAGCTTGCCGATTTTGGTAATACGCGGGTCATTGTCTTCCGCAAGAACCGCACCGGCGTATTTCTCCGCGTCTACAATCATGCTCCGGAATTTTAGGATGTTGAATTCCCTGCCGTTTAACGTCAGACGCTTCTGCTTGTAAAAAACAGGCCCGCCGTCCTCAAGCTTTATCGCGGCAGCAATCACCAGCATAATCGGTAAAGCAATCACCATTGCAATCACAGAGAGTATTATATCCAATGAACGCTTTACGATCCGCTGTGTCAGCGTCAAACCAACGCCCTTCACCCGCAAAAGCGGCGTATCAAACAGATTGATCTCCTCGCCGCCCCGCAAAATAATATCGGAGATTTTAGGCGCAATATACACACGGATCCTGTTCCGATAGCAAAACTTCAAAAGATCATTGCGAATCTGCGCAGGAATATCCGTGAGGATCGCAGCGTCGAATTTCAAGATTTCGCTGCAAATCTTTTCAAAGCCCTCTTCCACGGAAATCAGCTTTTTAACGAGATATTTGTCCTGACGAGCATCCATTTTGATCTTCAGGACAACTGAATTCTCTCCGCCGAAGACCATGATCATGCTGTGCGGTGCATAGAAATGGTGATACACGGCGGTTGTTGCAATGACAAAGAAGAGGGCGACCAGCATGTCTCCTGCAAACAAAATGAGAATCGGTACAACCGAAATGAGCTGGTTTGCGATTAAGCAGAGCTGCCAGTAAATAACAAAATTCACCAGCAGGATCGCGATCCATTGTGCCAAGACAACATCCGTTTTTCGCAGCCTGCCAAACAGAAAGCCGTCAAAGTTTTGGAGAATGAGGATCAAAAGCAACGCATATACGCCCATCAGGACATATTTCCCCTTGTGGAAATAGTTCGGGAAAAGTCCGTCGTCATAGCCGACACGCCAAACGATGTAATACATCACAGTCAGCAGCAAAACCTCTAAAAAACCGGAAACGCCACGCAAAAGTCCTTTTGTATCCTCAAATCCGGTATCTATTTTTTTACGCATATTGAAGCGCACATCCTTCGTTTCATTCCTCTCCGAACACAAACGATCTCGGAGACTATCAGCTTATGCAAACAAAAACGCACAAACTAAATTGTATTATACAGCATCCTGTTTCACTTTTCAACCCTTTTTCGACACAGATTGTACAAAATCGATATTTTTTGCATAAATCAAAATATATATAAATTATTATTTAAATTTTTTAATTGCTTATTTGACATTGTTATTATGACTATAGAAGTACAATACGAAAAATGGCAATGAATACACTCACAATTTTTTATCTTGACACCCAAAAAGCATACGGCAAAACAGAAATTACGGTTTTACGCATCCCTCGTTGCTCGCCTTCAAAGAAATCATGGAAAAAGGGCTAACGGTGCATGCGTCCGTTAACCCTGATCGCGGTATTGGATATCAATGGCTGCCTATAATGAATGATAGCACCTAAACCTTACTTTAGGTCAATAGTTCTTGAGAAAAAATTTGTGAAATTATTTAGAGAGTTTTATGTATACGAGTGGACAGGTATCGGAGATGTTCGGACTTTCCATATCGTCGTAATAGAAATAGATCGTTTTTTGGTCGTGGATGACGCACACATCAATCTGCTTACCGTCTCGTGTGATGGTGCCATAGTCATCGATCACATCGGTATCACACCATTTTCTGCCCGAGCTGCCGCAGCCTGCCAGCAGGGCAAGGCTAAACAGCGCCAGCGTCAGCAGGCAGAAGAACCGTTTCATGTTTTTCATATCGTCCTCTCACGCTCCTTTTTTCACTTCTTCCTCCGTATGATCAACTCTTCTGCAATCAGCCGAAGTAGTCGCCCCAGCCATCTTCATAGTCGCCGGGGTCGGACCATGGGTCATAGTCGTCGTAATACTCGTCCTCGTAATCCCAGCCTGCGTCATTCGACTCCATATATTCGCCCGTATCGCTGTCAATGTAGCCGTCCGAGCCGTAGCTGATGAATTCGTTTTCATAGCCGTTCCAGTACCAGATATCGCCGTCCTCGTCGTACCAGTAATAGGGCGTTCCATAGTCGCCGCTATCGCCGGAGTAGGCTGGCTGCTCGGGGCGGGCCTTCGGTGCGGTGCTCCAACCGGTGTTATAGGAAATTGTCGTAAGCATATTATTGCAGATATCAAAGTAGTTGCGGATCCGGCTCTCCAGGGAGACGGTTGTTGCGACGAGCGCGTAGCCGGTTGGGCCGTAGTAGCGCACCTCCATGCAGCCGCACACGGGCTGAGACGGGCCGTTCTGGAAAACAGAGCCGTCAAGCCACATATAGCCGGTGAGGCTGTAATAGTCGCCGTTGTCCCTAAAATCGGAGCCGAAGGATTTGAGGAGATAGTCGCCGTACATGCCCTTCATAAAGTCATCGAGCATTTTCACCATGTAGGGCTTTGCGGTGGCGGCACCCTGTTCCATGTAGGAGTCATAGCCGGAGATGGGCTGGAAGGCGATCACAATGTTGGAGTAATAGTCGTCCGTGCCGTCTTCCATGACCGCATTGAAGCTTAATGAGTTATGGACATTCGGATGCGCATGCGATTCCATCTGGATGGGATAGTCGATTGAAACATTCGTAAAGTCGTCCGAGAAGTATGCGGTCTGGTTGAGTTCATCTTCCGGCGTCGGAAGAAGCATGATATAGTCCGAAAGCGTGAGCGTATACCCGTATGTGCTTGTAGTATTCAGAGCCAGTATATTACCCGGTCCCGGTGTAAAGGAACAGACAAGCATATATCCCAAAAGAGAGGTAAATGTCGCAGACGTCATACTTGATTAAATGCTTGTTGCTATCAAATCAACAACGAATTTGTCTTTATTTAATTTTTCAAGAATATTGAAAAACAAATTAAAATATGGTATAATCGACATATGTCGGAAAGGAGTGACGGTATGCCAAGACCACAG
>JAQXWB010000103.1 GCA_029225225.1 Bacillota bacterium
AGCAACGCCCGGCATACTCTTTGAACTACCTGACACCTGTACAATACCGCAAGTCCTTTCCCGTTGTTGCCGGTGTCCGTTAGCAGATTATCTTAAGTACATATTCTGAGATTTCGTGTCCAATTTTTGTTGACTACTGCAGCTTGGGCTCGCCTGTATATCTTTTGTTTGGGGACCCTTTTGTCGTACCAAAAGCACCAAATTTCTTGTACCATGTTTGTCTAATAGGTGGGTACAGTTCAATCTAAACAGGAATTTATCTTATTTCTTTTTTGCCAACTCGTTTGTATCAATGCTGTTTCGAAAGACAAAGAAACGGTCATATAGGAATTCCAGCACGAAATTCAGGACCATGTTGATGCCTGTGACGAGATACTCGTTCCAGCCCTGCTGTCCTGCCAGAAAATGCTCGAGCCATGTGGATGCCGGCGTAAACACGGCGTAAAACAGAGCGACCTTGAGCATTGCAATCGGCACATTGTTTGCTGATTGGAAGGTATAACGACGATTGAGCGTAAAATTCCAAACAACGGAAAGCACCAGTGCGATCAGATAGCTCACCCAATAGTCCAAATGCAGCAGCTCATTGAGCAGCGTGAACGAGCCAATCTGGATCAAGCCTGCCGAAATAGAAAAGAGCGTAAACTTAACGGAGCGGATCAATTCCCTTTTTTTCTCACTCATACCGTTTACCTTGCCCATTCCGCACCCTCGACCTCGCAGGTCTTCTGGCGCAACATCAGTCGGTTGATCTCCTCCCGCGGATCGCAGTTTTCATACAGCACGCGGTAGGCAGCCTCGGTGATCGGCATTTCCACGCCGTGTTTTTTGGCAAGCACATGCGCCGCCTTCGCCGCGTAATAGCCCTCGACGACCGCGCCGACCTCCTGCATTGCCTGCTGCACGCAGTGACCCTGTCCGATCAGGATACCGGCGCGGCGGTTGCGCGAGTGCATTGAGGTGCAGGTGACAATCAGATCGCCCACGCCCGCAAGCCCTGCGAAGGTCTCCCGCTTTGCGCCGAGCGCCATGCCGAGTCTTGCGACCTCGGCAAGACCGCGGGTCATCAAAAGTGCCTTGGTATTGTCGCCGTAACCCATGCCGTCGCAGACGCCGGCGCAGAGGGCAATGACGTTCTTATGCGCCGCGCCCAGCTCCACGCCCACAACATCGGGACAGGTATATACGCGCAGACGCTCGCACATGAACGCCGTCTGCACCTGCTCGGCAAGCTGCTGATCGGCGCACGCGGCGACAACGCCCGTCGGAATGCCGCGGCTGACCTCCTCCGCATGGGAGGGACCGGAGAGCGCAACGACGTTTTTTCCCGTCTCCTGCGCGACCAGCTCGCTCATGCGGCAACCCGTGTCCTCCTCGATTCCCTTTGTGACCGATACCAAAATGGCATTTTCAGGAAGATAAGGCGCAAAGGTCTTTGCCGTGGAACGTACCGCAAAGGACGGCGTCGCAAAGACAATCATCTCCTGCTCCCGCGCCTGTGCAGCATCTGAGGTAAAGCGCAGCGCCTTCGGCAGCGTCACACCTGGCAGGAAAGGGTTTTGCAGCGTCTGCGCCAGCTGCTCGCTCTCCTGTGCGCAATAAGACCAAAGCGTGACCTCGTGTCCGTTTTTCAGCAGCAGGATTGCCAGTGCCGTACCCCAGCCGCCGCTGCCCGCAACCAGAACTCTCATTGCTTTCCGCCTCCTTCCTGTTCGTTCTTCGCTTTATGGAAATAGGTCTTACGCTCCTGCCCGTGCAGCAGACGCTTGATGTTGCCTCGATGCATGAAGAACACCAAAACGACCATCGCTGCCATCAGCAGGCAGACCCACAGATTATCATGATACTGCAAGATCAGCATCACCGCAAAGGACACCACGCCGACAAACGACCCCAGTGAAACATAGCGTGTGGCAAAGAAAGTGATCAGAAACAGCGCAAAGGCAATGCAGGCGATCTTCCAGTTCATCACGATGGCAAGCGTACCCGTGCAGAGCACGCCCTTGCCGCCGTGAAAACCGAAGAACACAGGGAAAATATGCCCCACCTGCACCGCAACGCCCGCAATCATCCGCGCGACGGCAGGGTCGATCTCCTTCAAAAAATACTGCGCAAGCAGGCAGCCTGCGACGACCTTTCCCATATCGATCACAACAACCAGCAGCGTCAGCCAGCCGCCGTAGCTGCGTAGGAAATTGGTCAGTCCCGCGTTGCCGCTGCCCTTTTGGCGGACATCCTCATGCATCCGCGCCTTGGAAACAATGATCGCGCCGTTCACGCTACCCAGCAAATAGCAGGCAATGACGCAGATCACGATTTTTAACCACGGGCTCATTCTTCCTTATCCCCCTTCTGACGGATCGAAATGCGAACCGGCGTACCCTCCAGCCCGAACACCGCACGAATCTGGTTTTCCAGATAGCGCTGATAAGAGAAGTGGAACAAACGCGCATCATTACAGAAAAACACGAAATGCGGCGGCTTCACGCCGACCTGCGTCATATAATAGATCTTCAACCGTCTGCCCTTGTCCGTCGGCGGCTGCACGCGTGCGGTCGCGTCCTCCAAGATGTTGTTGAGCATACCCGTCGTGATGCGCATGGCACTCTGATCCGCCACATAATTGATCAGCTCATAAAGCTTATTCACGCGCTGCCCGGTCAATGCGGAGATAAACAGAATCGGCGCGTAGCTCATATAGCTTAGATCCTGACGAATCTTGGCGGTCATCTCGTTCATCGTGTTCGTCTCTTTTTCGAGCATGTCCCACTTGTTGACGACGATGATGCTCGCCTTACCCGCCTCGTGTGCCAGTCCCGCGATTTTGGTATCCTGCTCCGTCACGCCCTCGTTGGCATCGATCAGGATCAGGCACACATCCGCCCGGTCAATGGCGGCGATGGAGCGCATATTGGAATACTTTTCAATGGCGTCGTCCACCTTCGACTTGCGCCGCATTCCTGCCGTGTCGATGAAGCGGTATTTGCCGAACTCGTTTTCAAAATAACTGTCAATCGCGTCGCGGGTCGTGCCTGCGACATCGGAGACGATCACGCGCTCCTCCCCCAAAATGCGGTTGAGCAGGCTGGACTTGCCGACATTCGGCTTGCCGACGATGGCGACATTGATGATCTCACCCTCGTCCTCGTCCTCCGTCTCCTCAGGAAAGTGTTCTACGCACCAGTCAAGCAGATCGCCCGTACCGTGTCCGTGGACGGCAGATACCTCAATAGGGTCGCCCAGCCCGAGCATATAGAATTCATACACATCGGGATTCGTCGTACCGACGCTGTCGCACTTGTTGACCGCAAGGCACACAGGCTTCTTGCTGCGCAAGAGCATGGACGCTACGTCCATATCCGCCGCCGTCACGCCCGTCTTGACATCCGTGACCATCACGATCACGTCCGCCGTCTCAATGGCGATCTCCGCCTGACGGCGCATAAATTTCAACATTTCGCTGTCGGTGTTCGGCTCGATACCGCCCGTATCCACCAGTTCAAATTCTCTGCCGTTCCAGTCACAGGTGCCGTAAATGCGGTCGCGCGTCACGCCGGGGGTATCCTCAACGATGGCGGTGCGCTTGCCCGTGAGCTTGTTAAAGAGCATGGACTTCCCCACATTGGGTCTGCCCACAATTGCTACCAAAGGCTTTGCCATATTCTCTGCCTCCTTTTGTTATCCTGCTTCCGTCAGACCGAAGCTCTGCCAAGACGCTGTCAACACGCTCTCCCATGCAAGCGTGTCCATCACTTCGATCTCGTTTTCATAAAAGCTGATCCAACCCAGTGTCGCTGTGTAAGGTCTTGCGTCGAGAAAGTACATCTCAGGCATCATGCTATATTCCTCTTCCGAGATGACCTCACCGTCGGCATTATAATAGGTCGTCGTCTCCTCGTAGTCCAACGATACTTCTGTGACGCGGTAAGCCAGCAGAGTCTCGCTGTACGCTCCATTCTTCAGGCACAGGCTGCGCGTTTCCTCCGCGTTATATGCGTAACCGGAACGGATATAGTCGGTTACGATATAATAATAGTCCCCGCCGCGTTCAAAGGCCCTCATATCTCCGAAAGCGAGATCCGATTGGGAATAATACTCGTCAAAGTCCGACTTACACTGTACCACACCGTCAAAGGTTTCGTTGACCTCCCAGATGTCGTTCTCACTGAAGATGCCCGTCCCCATACAGATGCTTGTAATGATCTCCAGCCGTCCGTTTCTGTCAAGATCCGTGACGGCAAAGGAATACGGAATCGTGGGATCCGTCTTGACCCACTGCTGCGCATTGACAGCAAGCAGCGCGATCTGATCCTCATAGGGCATATCCGGCATCGGCTCAGTCGGCACCTCGGTGGTCGGTATCTCGATGGTCGTTGCTTCCGTTGTTGTCTCCTCCGTGGTCGGTGCCTCCGTCGTACTGCTTTCCTCTTTGCCAAGCTCGTCCGGCAAAAATGAGAACAGACGCTTTCCCTCTCCCTGACAGGCGGCAAGACTCAAGGTCAGTGCAGCAAGTGTCAGGATCAGCAGCAGTTTCTTCATAAGCTCCCCCACTTTCAAGAATTTCCGATTTTCCCTATTATTACACAAATGCGCGGATTTTTCAACCATGAAAGCATTATAGAATTGTCTCCATGCCGATTTTTTGGGGCTTTAAGCCGCAGGCTTCATAAAAACGCAGGGCGCTTTCATTGCACGCCCAGACATTGAGCGTCAGATTATAGCAGCCTTGCTCCTTGGCAAAGCTGCGCACGAAGGCATACAGTGCCCTGCCGATGCCCTGCCCACGCGCATTTTCCTCCACGCAAAGGTCGTCAATGTAAAGCGTTCGGATGTCGGTCAGGATATTGTCTGCGGGGAAGCAGCGGAACATACAAAACGCGTAGCCGCAGACTTTGCCTTCCTGCACAGCAACAAAGATCGGGCGCGTCTCGTCGCAAAGAAGCGCGCGCAGCTCCTCGTCCGTGTATTTCTCCGTCCCGCCGCGAAATAAGTCGGGGCGCCCCTTATGATGTACCTCCAGAACCTGCCGCAGCAGCCGATGCAGTGCCGGCAGATCAAGCTCCATTGCTCTTCGTATTTCCATATAACCCTCCATCCACTCTGTAGACAGGGGACATGTCCCCGCCCAACGGTTCTTACTTATCCCGTTTCGACTCCGTCATAAAAAGAAAAGAGGAAGGAACACATTCCCTCCTCATCTCTTATCCGTGCGAACTTATTTCGCTTCAGCGGCAGGAAGAACCTCGCGACCATTGTAGGTACCGCAATTCTTGCAAGCTCTGTGGGGCAGGCGCGGTTCGCCGCATTTCGGGCAGGCAACGACGCCGGGCACGGAGAGCTTCCAATGAGAGCTGCGTCTCTTATCCCGTCTCGCCTTGGAAACCTTACACTTCGGAACAGCCATGAATGACACCTCCTTGGTCAGATGCTAAAAAATTTACTTATCCTTCAACAGCTGCCCAAGGACAGCCAAACGGGGATCAGTTTCAGGGCGG
>JAQXWB010000104.1 GCA_029225225.1 Bacillota bacterium
GGCGCGGGAGGTTTGGCGGTTGTCTTTGGGCAGCGCGTCCAGCTCTGCTTGCAGCTTGTCCAGCTTCTGCTGCTCCGCAAGCTGACGGTTTGCTGTCTCCTGATATTCCTTGAGATATTTCCGCTCCGTGGCGTTCTTTACCTCCGACGCATCTGTCTCCATGAGGAGTGAATGCACCGTAGGCTGCTCTTGAGCGGAACGCTGCTCTTTGGCAGCGTCGTCCTGTACATTGCTGTCAAAATGTGGTTCCGTGGAATTACGGTCAGAATATTTGTTGACACCATTGGATTCATGTGGTATACTGTTACTGGGGAAATCCTGTTCAATAGCGAACGGCCTTGTCGTCGGGAACTTCTTTGCAGGGTTTCCTTCTTTTTCTTTATTGAATACTTCCTGCCATTCCTGTTCTTTGGCATATTGAAACAAGCCTACCGCTCCGCCGTCGATCTCAAAAGCGGTTATTGCAATATTGTACGCTCCGCCTTTATAACCGTTCAGGTACGCCGGATTGATGTTATTACTGAATTCTATAATTACAGCAATGTTTCCCTCCGGAGTTCCATATTTGATAACCTCAATACCCCTGTCGTTTTTTGGTTGAGAGAAAACATAGTCCGGCGAGTCCATGCGTTTTATAATTTCCACCAAGTCTTGGGGGGAAAGATCGTGTCCGCGCACATTTTTTCCTTTTGTCGGGCCCAAATCCGCAGACATCGCTTGATACGCTTTACGAACCGGCATGACCATTGGAATATCTTCAGCAAATAATCGTTCCTGCACAATGCCGGGTGTACTGATACGAATAGGAATATAGCCATTGCCGGATATTTCTTTGCATTTTACTTTATCCAGCAAGGATTTTACCTCAGTTTCAGACACTAACTTTGGAGATCGTTGGCAATAGTAAACTACCGTTTTTTCCGCTTGCGTACTGTTTATTTGTCCTCCGGCTGCCCGATAGTTCTCTCCTGCCTGCGTGAGTCCTTCGGTAAATAGGGTTTGCAGGCGGTCGATCGTGTCGGTCATTTCTGCGACGAGGCGACCCTCGGCGCTGTCGGCGGGCAGGTCTTGATAGGCGCGTTTGAGCTTTGCGGCAAAGCCTTTGAACCAATCAAGGAGCTTTTGCACAAGACCTTTGTCCTTGGCGCTCAGTTTGGTCAGCTTCTCGATCACTGTGCCGTCGGAAAGCATTGTCTCCATCGAATCGGCGACCATCTCCTCATACGCCTGCATCCAGCTCAAGCTTCTGCCGTTTCGTTTTGCCGTTGCCTGTTGATTACGGACGAGGTCGGCAACGGACTGCCCCTTTGCTCCGTACTGCTCCACAAGGAAATCCGAAAGCACCTTGAACTTCGACGGCGACCACTGCCGCAGGAAGTGCGTCAGCTCATGCGCAGCGGTAAAGAGGATCGTACCCTCGCCGAACTCTCCGGCGTTGAGGTCAATGTGAATATCTCCGGTCTTTTGGTCATACCAGCCGTTGGCACCAATGGGCTTTCCCGCCGCGTCCCGCTCGGATTCGTAGAGGTAAAAATCAACGCCGAGTGCCTGCGCCAGCTTTTCCAGCGCCCGCACCGAGACTCTCTGCCGTTCAGTCAGTCTGCTGCGTTCGCCGTCATAATACACCGTGCCCTTTTGCGACTGTGCCACACTGCTGGATTTATCCGCGGCAGTTTTTTTCTGCGCAATTGCTGCCTCCTCCTTAGAGGTCTGCTTTTCCTGAAAGATCTGCCCAAGCCGGTATGCAGTGTTTCGTTGCAGCTCTGTGAGAACGGGAGAAAGGCCGTTCCCGTTCCGCAGCTCGGCTTCGGAGAAGTTGCCCTTGCCATAGAAAAACGCCTCCGCCGCACCTCTTGCATAAATCTCCGGAGAAATCCCCTCCGCCGGATCATAGCTCTTTGCAAGTGACTCCGCTGCCGCCTTTTGGACGCCTAAGGAAATAAGCGCGGTATAGATCAGGGCGTTGTCGCCGTATGCCGCAATGTCGCCTCCCGTGTTGACAGTCTGCGCAAGCTGTGGTATACTATCTATAGCGGAAGTTGCCATGCCGGCAGGCGTCTTGGGCGTAAGCTGTGGGGGATTCTCTCCCATGTTCAGTAGCCGGGTCGAACTTCCGCTATCTTTTTGCAAATATGCCGATACCACACGAAGGGTTTTTTTACCACTGTCCGGCACTGCCTCGACGACATAATAAGTGCCGTCGATTTTTTTTGCAAATTTGACCATTTGTGCCTTTGAATGATCCTTATTTTGCCACTCGGTGCTGAGAATCGGGTTTCCATTTTCGTCCCTGAGAAGCTCAGCACTGTCATAGTTCTCCAGAACATATCCGATCCTCGCAATATCTGCATCGTTTCGCATACTGTTGTCTGCGATTCCATGCGCCCCGTGTCGTTTTGTAATATGGTCAATTGCACCGCCGGTGATTGCATTCCGGTATTCAGAAACATCCACGCCTGTCAGTTTTTTGACATCCTGCACCTGCTGCTGTGTAACAATCCCTATCGTATAAGAAATCTTCGTTCGATATTTTGGGTCACTTAACCCGCGTACCTTCTTTATAAAAGCAACCAGCTCATTATCTGTAGATTTCTCATATTTTTGTATCGTTCGCTGCTCCGCTTCAGTATGCCCTGCCAGTCTCGTATCAACTGCTGTGCTTTCCGCATCTTCTGCCATCGCAGTTTCCATTGCAACTGTGCTGACCTGCCTTGAAGTGTCTTCTCCCAGCCGCGCAAAAACATCCTGCATATATGCTCCGGAAATATGTTCTCCCTTTGCAAGCAGCTCCCGTATTTTCGCGCCCTCTTGATAGATGTTTGAATTCTTGTCCGCCTTCATTGCCGCGTCCGCCCATTTTCCCATCTGGTCATCGAACTTCAATTGACGCACCTTGCCGGGTGTCTGAAACGCGGCAAAAACAGTGGTAGTCATCAGCGTAACGACCGAGGTTTCTATGAAATCGTCGAGGTCGGGCGCTTCATAGTGATCCGCCGCGCCGACGAACATCGCGAATGCAGGCTCGAGATAATTCTGAAGGTTTTCTTCCAAAAGCTCAGAAGCCGTATTCAACGCAAAATCTTTCACAAGACGCCCGGCAGTGCTTTTGATCATCGGTGTCAGTGCGGCGAGCTTCTGCGGTAATACTCCTTTTGCAATACCGCCCATACTGCCGAGCAGGCGTTCCAAGCCTGCTTCGGAAGCACCGACCAAGGTGGAATAGACCCAAGCCTGACCGTGCGTATAGCCGTTCCGCTTGGCCTCGACGTATGCATTTCCCCGTGCGTTTAAAAAGGTCGCGGCTGTGCCAACATAAGGATTGAACAGATATCCGGCGACGGACGGCATCATATTACCGATGTTTTGAAACGCCGATATTGCATAGCCTGCAAAGGTACGATCATGTTTTTCCTGCAAGGAGGATAAGAAATAATCCTCTGCGTCAAGCTCGGGAGCATCTATATCCGCAAATATGGAACCGATCCCGTATCCGAGCGCCTCTACGCCTTTTTTCCCTCCGATTGCAAACGCTGCCACCTCGCGCAAGAACGGGTAATCAAGTTTCTCAGCCATATCCGCACCGGCTCTTCTTCTCAGATCATCCGCAAGACTTACCAGCAGAAGCTCTGCCATTGTGCGATCGCCCTTGTTGCTGTAATAGAAAAACAGTCTCCGTTCTTCCTCTGAAAGCTGTGCCAACTCGGCGTAGGTAAAGTCAACACCGGAAATCTCATATTGCTGCCTGACCTGCTCATCTCCGTATGTTTCGGCATCTTTTGTGCTGATTATTGCAAGGAAGCGGTAGGCGCGTCCGAAATCGCCGTCAAGCGCACTTGCAATAACGGTATCCGCAGCGGAAAGCTCCTCAAATTGCGCATCCGACCTTGCTTGTGCAACATGATACAGCCAAACAGCATCCTTGATTTCAGCGCATTCCCGCAGAGCTGACTCCTTTTGATGCAGTGTCTGCTCTGCCGCCTCCCTGCGCGCAAGAGCCTCAGAAAGCGTGATGGCGCCATAGCTTGTCCCGATGAAAAAACCATCAATCATCTCGTCGGTATAGCCAAGCTCCTTCAGCTTTGCAAGTAATCTATCATATGTCGGCAGTATCCCGTTCTTCTCGGCGTACTCCTCATCGAGCAGTTTTGCTTCTTCAATTTCCTGATATCTTGGATGATGTTTTAGCACATTCAGCAAAACATCGTTAACACTGTCCTTAACATTTGCGCAAAGCTGATCATACTCCGTTACAGCTACGATATAATCTTTTTCTGCCGCTGCAAAATGATCGGTGGCACGCTCTATCGTGCCGCCTCCGTCCATATACGACTGCGCTTTTGTCAGTGCCTCCTCGTTCTCCCGCTGCAAATACAAGGTTGCCGCCGTATCTCCGTTTTCGGCGAAGCTGCTGACTTCTTCCGGACTCAGCTTGTCATAGGCGGCAAAGGCAGTGTCTCTGCTTTGGGTATAGGTATCATATGCCTTATTTCGTGAGCTTACTGTTTTTTGGATGTGCGCTGCGTATGCCTGCATTTCTGTTTCATCACCGAGGAGTCTGTCCAGCGCTTGGTTATAGGCATCTGCACCCAACGCCGTTGGAAACGCGATGCTGCCGTCCTCGTTCCGCGTGCCGCCGTAATAAAACCGGATATCATCGAGCCGTCTGGCGGTGGTTTCTGCACTGCGGGCGGTGGTTTCATAGCCCGATATTTCCTCCCGCAGCAAACGATCCTGCGTTTCAAGTACCTGAGGCGCATAGGCTACGATCTTTTGGTGGAATTGCAGATCGTCGTTTTGGCTTTCCTGCGGAGAAGCACCGTTTTTCATAGGGGAATTCTGCAAGAAGCGCTGCCCGGCTTTTGTCCAGTTCGCCCCCTGTGTGTCCGGCGTGGAATTCTCCTTCTGCTCCGGCACATCAAGCAGTCTTTGCTGCGGCGCTGTGATTGGTGCTGTTCGCCTGACGGAGGTTTGGGTCGGGAGCTTTTGCGCTCGGAGCTTTCGGATCGACGTCGTGCCGCCCGTAAAAGTGGCTGCGGCGTCAGGCTTGATCGTTCCGGTCTGTGTTGTACTTCGCATTTCGCGAATGGAGCTCATAAAGAGTCACCTCCTCATCAGCCGTTGGGAAAGGCGTTGTCCATGTAGTAATCCGCATCAAGGTCGATGCCGAGCTTCCTTGCAATATATTCCTGCTCCTGCGCGGTGATCGTGCCGTTGTCAAATGCGCGCACGAGATCAACCACCGCGTCACTGGGGTACAGAACGCCGTCTTTCTTATAGCCGGTGTAGTCATAATTGTACCCTCGGGCGTATTTGCTGAGAAGCTGCTGCGCGTTGGGGCTGAGCTGAGAGAAGTTCGTGATCGGCACATCGGGCGGTGGATCTTTTTTGACCTCATTGCTGCCGTCGCTCGTGGGATTGATTTTTTCATAGATGGCGCGGGCGTCTGCGGAGGAGATGCCGGCGTTGGATAGGAGGGCGTCGGACGGGAGGATGCCGCTTTGGAGCATTGTCATGGCGAGGTTGTACGCGGAGTTTTGGCTGTTCTGCGACCGCTGATAGTCGAAGTTCCGCGCATCAATCTCGCGGCTGTAGTCCTGCGCCTCACGGTCGGCGTAGGCGTTATAGAGGTTCCAAAGGTCGTTGCCCTCCTGCGTGTAGCGGCTGCGCGCGAGGGAGTACAGCTCCGGCACGACCGCGTTCAGTTGCCCGAGGTACTGATTATATGCCTGCTGCCCAACGGTCTGGGCGTAGGAGTTGCCGTAGCCGCCCGTGAGCGCCGCCGCCTGACCCATGGTGTCCTGCATGGCGAGCTTGCCCTGCTGTAGATACTGATCCTTATACTGCTGATACAGCGCGTCGCCGTCGAGGTCATAGGAAAAATCCTCGCGGTTCAAAATGCGGTCAAGGATATCGTCCGAGGACCGGGTCTGCTGCTTCGGAAGATACTGCGCGTATTGGTTCGTGGGCTGATACTGCGTCAAGCCCTCGCCCTTGATTTTTTCATTGCGCTGCTGCTCATAGCGGGCTGCGGCGGCATAGTCCCCTGCAGCGGCAGCCTCGGACATTTTTTGGCTGTAGTCCGTGTCTTTGTCATAGCCGTAGGCTTGGTCTTCTCTTTTATAGTTGTATGCCATGTTGGTTTCCTCCTTGGTATGATTTTGGATTCTGGGGACTTTGTTGGCTAAGAGCTAAGAGTGAATGGTGAAGGACTGTGGTGTGCTTTGCACGGATTTTGAATCTTGATATGCTTGATTTAGACGCTACAGAGGAACGAGTCTGTACCCAATCGGTAGTTCCTGCACAAGATTGCCACGGCGCAAGCGCCTCGCAATGACACGTAGAGGCTACCTTATTTGTCATTGCGAGACCAGTGCGCACACTGGTCGCGGCAATCTCCGGCTGTAGGTTTGTACACACTCGATAGTTCCTGCACGAGATTGCCACGGCGCAAGCGCCTCGCAATGACATGAGAGCGAGCCTGCATACAATTCTAAATCCGCGCGGAGCGCTCCGACACTTTTCACTATTCTCTATTCTCTATTCTCTATTCACTATTCCCTGTTCACTGCAGCTCCCGTTTCGCCATGCTCTCTATCGTATTCAGCGCCATTTGCAGCTCGCCCGTAAGCCGGTAGAGGTAGCGCTCCAAATAGGCGACCCGTTCCGAAAGATCACCGTTTGTCGGAATTCTCGGCTGCTCTAACTTCATCGCAGATCACTCCCCTGCTCCGTCGTCATCGTAACGGAAAGAATCTTCGCCTCGCCCTCGCCCTCGATGCGCAGGCGCAGGTGATCGCAGCGGCGGGGGCGCAGAGAGACGGAAACGCTGTTGAGGCGATTTCCCGTGACGGACGCAAGCAGCTCCCGGCTCCCGCAGGAATCATACTCCGCAAAAAAGCGGACGCTTGTGCCGACCGCCATGGACAGGCGCACGGTGATGCGGGAGAGGTATTTGTGATCCGGCGAGTCCGCACCGAAAATGCCCGTCTCGGCGTACCATGGGATGCGCTCCTCCAGCGGCTCCCCTTTCCCGTTCGGCATGGTGCGAATCCACGGCGCGTCATGCTCGATATAAAACAGCTCGTCCCCCGCCGTGCAAAAGGCATCCACCTGAAGCGCGTCCTCCCGGTGCCAAAAGCCCTTTTGGGTGTCAAGGCAGAACAGGCTCCACGCCCCGCCGCCGTCCTGCATGGAGATGTAATATTTGTTGCCGCAGCCGCCCGCGACCGCCTTGCTGTAGCTCTCGTTGCCCAGCGCCTCGGAGACGCAGCTCGGCAGCGAGCCGTCATAGGCGCACACACCGCCGCGCGATTTGTAAAACAGCACCTCGTTCACCACGGCAAGGCTGTTTTCGCAGCCCTCCTGCACGCCTCTGCAAGGGATCGTCTGAATTTGGTATTCCGCAGGATAACTCCCGTAGACCTTGTGGAGACAGTTCTCCTTGAAAAACAGGGGATAGCCCAGCGCCTTGACCGCACCCGTCCACTTCCCGTCCGTGCCGCAGGAGGCGATATAGCTGTCCGTCGAGATGCCCTGAAAGCTGTTCCAATTCTTGAAATCGCCGAGCTTGGAGGCGTAGATCTCATTGACGAACTCGCCGTTGTTCGCTTTGCCGTAGCGGCAGCCCCAGAGACGGTTTTCATGCTCAAACAGGAAATCCGTCATCGGCATTTTGCGCGAGACGGAGAAGCTCTCCGTGTCCGGAATCTCCGTTGCGGTGTCCGAGATCGGATAACAGACCACGATAGAATCGTTCTCCTTTGCGACGATCTCGCGGGGCGCTTCATGGATGCCGCGCAGGCAATGGATCGGTCGGACATCCTCCCCGTCGATATAGACAAAATCGCCGACGGAAAACGGCGCGCCGACGCCGGAGGTCGCGATTTTGACATAGGTCGGCGAGACGGTGCTCCAGCCCGAGAGTGCGGAGGAATACTGCTTGAGAATCGCGACATTCTCCGTAAGCACATTTGCGGTATCCAACCAGTACTGCCCGTTCGCGGGGGCGTCGGGCGCGTCGCCGGACTTAACGGCGTCATAGGCATTTCCGTCCTTGTCGCACAAGGTGTAGGTCACATCCGCCGTGTGCGAAGCGGAGAGGGAGAATTCCGCCTCGATGCTCCCGCAGTCCGTAGGGCGCTTTGTGTTGAAATATTTCTTATCCGGCAGGATGAGGATATAGGAACCAAAGGTAATGAGCTGTTTTTCCCCCGCCGTCAGGGAGAGATCGACCGTCCGATAGGCTCCGTCCTGAAAGCCGTAGTAAAGCAGTCCGCCGCTGACAAAGCAAAGCCCGTCCTGCGCGACCATCCCCTGCGGTACGGAAGCTTCATTCCACACGGCGGGGTTGCGCGCGGGATCCATCTTTCGCGGTTCGCGCGGGCTGAGAACCGGATAATGGTCGCCGGTCAGATTCTGCATGTCGTAAAATTCCCCCGCGCCGATGCGGAGGCTGTGACGGTAGCCCCGAAAGGTGTCGATCACAGTCCGCGACACGGGCAGGGCTTTGAGCTTCGGAAACAGCATGGGCGTTCCCTCCTTCTACCAAAATTTTCTCTTTTGCGAGCGCGGCAGCTGCGTCCGGTTGTACCACCTTGCAAACGCCGTGTACGCCGCCTGATACATCATCATGGAGTTGTTGTACCGCGCGGTCTCGCCGTTGTAATAGTCGATCTGCGCCTCCAAATATTTGAGGTACAGCTCCCTGCCGTAGGGCTCCTGCGCCAGAAGCACCGTCTCGGGCGGCGTGTCCTCATCGTAGCCGGAGAAGGGGAGTTCGTCCGCGCCCTCATGCGGGACGACAATTTCCTGATGCAAAAACCCGTCCAAGGTAGACAGCCAGCGAATTTTTTCCGCCTGCGTGTACCCGTTGGGCTTGAGCGCGTCAATGGCGTTGATTGCTTCGATGATCTTCATAAAAACCTCCGAATTGCACAAAAGAGGAGCGCGCGCCCCCCTTGATGTTAAAGTGAATAGAGAATAGTGAATCGTGTCGGAGCGCTCCGCGCGGATCAAAAAAACGCGCAGGCTTTCTTTTGTGTCATTGCGAGGGCGCCTGCGCCCGTGGCAATCTATATAGGTGCCTACACGAGATTGCCACGGCGCAAGCGCCTCGCAATGACGCGGGAAGGAAGCTTGTACGCTCTCGGTAGTTCCCGCACAGTCGTACAGAGCCGCCGTCTCCAATCCCAAAACTGCCGCAGCAATATCACTTGCGCAGCAAATATCACCGCGAAGCAATATCACCGCGAAGAAATATCACTGCTCCGCGCCGACTGCGGCATCAAAGCGGAGGGCTTCCTCGGTCATCTCCTCGGCGTGCTGCAAGACCTCCGCGACGCACGCGGGAACATCCACATACACGCCGCGCTGGATCAGCCATGTGCGGTTATTCACGGACACAAAGACATCGTCCTGCAGCTCCTTCGTCTTGGGCAGACGGATGCGCACCGTCTCCTCCTCGTAGGGGCAAACGACTCTGTCCGCCTTTGCGGCAGCCTCAGTCTCTGCGATCTGTTCATTTTTCTTCATTGCCATCTGTCATACCTCCTGTAATCAGTTCGCCTGCGCGGTGGCGGAGAAGCGCTTCGAGCAGGACTCCACGCGCACCAAATAATTCGGGATCAGCAGCTCCGCTGTTTTCAAAGCTTTCCACACAACTGTTACTTATTGACTTACCACATTCTTTATATTAAGATAGATCCATACAATCACTGATTCTTGGGAAGGAAAGAAGCCGATATGTCGAAATGCCCCTCAAAAGAGCAGCTTCTGCAAGATGTCCTTTCCGATTTGTCTTGGTTGGAGATCGCCGAAAAATACGGCTATTCCGATGCAAGATTTTTGCGGAAGAAGGCACGAGAATGGAATTTCCCGCCACGAAGAGTCATTTTGAAGCCCAGCAAAGAGCTTCTTTCAGACATGCTCTATCGTCAGAGAATGACACCGAAGGAAATAGCGTCTGCTCTCGGTTATGGAAATGGAGGATGGTCAAATATTTATGCGTATTGCAGAGAATACGGTTTACAGTTTGACTGCTCCAGAAACCATGCGTTAAAGTCCATGCCGTTTTCGGCACGTCAGCAGGAGATCGTATTTGGCACATTGTTGGGCGACGGCTATTTGCGTGCTACCAACGGTAAACGTGGAAACTGCTCCTACTCTCTCGCACTTTGCCATGGAGAAAAGCAGCTTGACTATCTCAAGTGGAAATTCCACGAATTCGAAGCCTTTGTTACGACGAAGGATTTTCTCGTCAATACGCGCTCTTTTCGAGGGAATGCTCCAACCTATAGTTTCAGCACGATCTCGCATCCGTTTCTAAATGAGGCGCATAAAATATGCTACGCGAATAACGGGAAAAAAGACATTACAGCCGATTGGCTTTCGCGTCTCACACCCTTGTCTTTGGCTGTTTGGTATATGGACGACGGTTCTCTTAACAAGCGTTATCACACAATTGTTCTGTGTACTAACTCGTTTTCCCCGGAAGGGCAACGCTTGGCAGTTGATTTTTTCCGCGAGAAGTATAACATCCACGCTGTCTTAGAGCCGCGACGAAATCACCAAACCGTGCTGCGGATCAACGCCTCAGAATCACGAAAATTTATGGAGATTGTCTCTCCCCATGTTCCTCCCTGTATGGATTATAAATTGTGGTAAGCGCCGCATCATTTCTGCTGCGGTCTCCGATTTCATAAACGCCTGATGCCTTGGCATTGGGCGTTTTCGATTATATTCGGAGGTCGGACTATTGCATCTTTCTTTCGAAAGTCCCTTTACTTAGTCTCTCACGCTGTATTGAAACTTGCGCATCGTTATCCGTCTCCGGAACTTCGATCAATCAAAAGGGATTTAACGTGGGCTGGATGTACTTTACGCCGCAACGGCGCGTGTGTAACCCACGGAGCTTCTCTGATTCAACGGGTCGGCGGTGCCGGCGCTGCCCTTCTGCTTGACGATGGTCTCGAGTCCGCCGCCCTCGATCTCGGTGACGCCGTAAGCGCCCTCGCCGAAGAACAGGGAGCCGAACACGGCCAGTCCGGTCGGGCAGCCCGTGCCGGTGTAGACCTTCGCCTCGGTGCTCTGCACGAAGCGGACGCCGCCGATCTCGCCCAGCTCGCCCTCATAGAGATTCTCCGGCTGGGCGTACTTGTGCGCGTCGATCCACGCGGGGTCGCGCATCAGGTCATAGGCGACATAGGGATGGATGATCGCCACATACTTGCCGTTGATGGTCGGGGCGTTCTGGGCGCGGAGCTTCGCGACGACCTGATTGACGACGTCCACCGTGAGCTGCGCGGTCGCGTCCAGCCCGGCGCGGGAGGTGACGGCGGTCTCCGTGCCGTCGGCGGCGAGCTTGGGGCAGTAGGTGACATTGGTGCCCGCCTGCAAAACATTGCGCACGACCGTATCGAGGGTCGCGCCCGCCTGTCTGCCGAGGAGCTTGGTCGCCTCCAAAATGGTATTGTCCAGCGCGGTCAGCTCCAGCACATCGGACTGGACGATGAAGTCGCCGTACTGCTGGACAGTGGCGGTGATGTTCGTCACGGTCAGGCTGTTGCCGGAGGGGGTGACACCCTCGGTCAGCGGCGTGGTCGCCTTCGCCAAGGGAGAGAACTTGCGGAACTCAATGGTCTTGCCGCCGTTCTTGGGGATTGGACGCTTCTGCCCGAACTGGTCGTGGACGAGGTTTGCGGACGCCTCGTCGATGAGGGTCATGTCATAGAAGGTCTTCATCTCGGCGGACAAGCTGTCCTGCGTGGTGGTCTGCGTGGCAAAGAGCTGAAGGTTCAATGCCGTCAGCATGGGGAACATTGCGAAAAGCTTTCTCATGTTATTTTTCTCCTTTCATCGTTGCGGGGCTAAAACCGGATCGTTTCGCCCCTTTGTACCCGCCGGATGATCTCCCGGCGGTCTGCTTTGGTGAGCTGTGACACATCGCTCTTGACGATCGCGGCACCCTGTCCGCTGTTGCCGTTCTCGACGGGACGCTGTCCGGCGGCGGCGATCTTGTTGGCAAGCTTCTGCTCCACCGTCTTTGCGGTGAACTGCATCGCGGCGGGGATGATCTCGTCCTTGTGCAGCACCTCATAGGCGGAGCGCACGTCAATGCCGGCCTTGAGCAGATCGACGAACCTCGGATTTTTCAGCTCCGCTTCGAGCCGGAAGGAGGGATAGACCGTCTTGACCTGTCCCGCCTGCTCCATCCACTGCGCGTAGAGCCGCGAAGCGTTTTCCCGCGTCCGCTGCTCCTGCATCTGGCGGCGCAGGTCGGCGTTTTCGCGCTCCATCTTGCGCATCTGCTTGAACTGCTCGACGGATAAGCCCTGCTCCATCGCCTCCTTTTCGTAGTAGCTGTCGTCGTCCTCGATGGCTTTGTTCAGCGCGGCAATGTCGTATGCGCCGTTTTGATCGGGACGGATGCCGTACTTCCTGCCGAGCATTTCCAAGGTCGGCGCGAGCTGACGGTAGCGTTCGGCAGTCTCCTGCGTCCCCTTCAGGCGGCGCTTGACCGTGTCCTGCACCTTCGCGTCATAGAGATCCTTATACTCGCCCTTGATCAGCTTCTCGAAGGCGGCGTTGCGGTCGGGCGGCGCCTCCTGCGGCTGCGCGGCGGCTTCCGTGGATGCCTGTGTTTCCTCCGCTTGGATGCCGTATTTGACCTCTGAAAGAGGCGTTTCGGCTTGCGTGTTCTGCGGCACGGCGGCTGCCGCGATTTCGCCCGTTGTTCCCGCCGTACCGGTGTCACCGGCTGCCTCCGCGAAAAGTTGCAGCTCCAGCGGCGGGAAAAGATCGTTGCGTTGCATGATAAACCTCCTGTCCGTAGGTGGACGAATCCATAATCTGTCCGTATCGTGGACGAGCCGTTTGTATGAAAGGCGCCCGTTCCGGATATTGCAAGGAGGGAGCCATATACAGACAATGGACATATGATTTGGCTGGTTGTTCCTGCACAAGATTGCCATGTCGCTGCGCTCCTCGCAAAGACACGGAAAGGAAACCCATATTTGTCATTGCGAGACCAGAGAGCACCCTGGTCGTGGCAAAC
>JAQXWB010000105.1 GCA_029225225.1 Bacillota bacterium
GCAGCGACGTGGCAATCTCGTGCAGGCACCGCCCCATTCTTTTCCCCTAATCCGGTGCATTTTTTCCGCATTGCGTGCATACACTGTCACAGTATGAATGGGTGGGTGAGGTTATGGGAAACCGCTTTTCGAGTCTCAAATGCAAGGAGGTCGTCAATGTCTGCGACGGCTGCCGGCTCGGCTTTGTCTCGGACGTGGAGGTAGACATCTGCAACGGAAGGATTGTCGCCATCATCGTGCCGTGCAAATGCAAGGGCTTCGGCTTCTTCGGGCATCGCGACGATTTTGTCATTCCGTGGCAGTGCATTCGCCGAATCGGCGACGATATCATTCTGGTAGATGGCGATTTGGATAAATTCCGGCTCCAGCATCCGAAAAGGGAGTTTTTCTGAAGAAAAAAATGCAAAAAATCAAAAAATAATGCTTGCAAACAGAGAATTCCTACGCTATAATAGTACGGCGCGGAAAAAGCGCACAGAATAAACCACACATTTCGGGATTTTCCGTCCCAGTGCCGCTTGGCAAACACCGGTGGGAAGGCTGCTTGCAGCCGCATCCGTGTTTCCCTTGCAGTGGACGGGGGAGATGAGCGAAATGGCGGTCAAAACGAAAAGGAGAAAAAACAAATGGCAGTCGTATCCATGAAGTCCCTGCTCGAAGCAGGCGTCCATTTCGGTCATCAGACCAGAAGATGGAACCCCAAAATGGCTCCCTACATTTACACGGAGCGCAACGGTATCTACATCATTGACCTGCAGAAGACCGTGAAGAAGATCGAAGAAGCTTATAACTTCGTCCGCGACCTCGCAGCCAACGGTGAGAGCGTTCTCTTTGTCGGCACGAAGAAGCAGGCGCAGGACGCCATCAAGGAAGAGTCCGAGCGCGTCGATCAGTACTATGTCAACGCCCGCTGGCTCGGCGGCATGCTGACCAACTTCAAGACCATGCGTACCCGTATCGACCGTCTTGCACAGCTGCGCAAGATGCAGGAGGACGGCACCTTCGCAATGCTCCCCAAGAAGGAAGTCATTAAGCACGAGGGCGAGATCGCAAAGCTTGAGAAGTATCTCGGCGGCGTCAAGAGCATGAAGAAGCTCCCCGGCGCGCTGGTCATCGTTGACCCCCGCAAGGAGCGCACCGCAATCGCCGAAGCGCGCAAGCTGCATATCCCCATCGTCGCCATCGTTGACACCAACTGCGATCCCGATGAGATCGACTATGTCATCCCCGGCAACGACGATGCCATCCGCGCCATCCGCCTGATCGTCGCCACCATGGCGAACGCCGTGCAGGAAGGCCGTCAGGGAGAGGCAAACACCGAGGCTCCCGCCGAAGTCGCCGAGACCGAGGCTGCTCCCGTCGAAGAATAAAAAACACAGAATGCCCGCCGTCATGACGGGCATTTTCTAAAGAATACAATAGGAGGATAATTAATTATGGCATTTACTGCTGCTGATGTAAAGGCTCTGCGCGAAATGACCAATGTCGGCATGATGGACTGCAAGAAGGCGCTCGTCGAGACCGACGGCGATATGGATAAGGCAGTTGAGTGGCTGCGTGAGAAGGGTCTGGCGAAGGCTGCGAAGAAGTCCGGCCGCATCGCCGCCGAGGGCATGGCTTACGCCACCGTCGAAAACGGTGTCGGCGTTGTCGTCGAGGTCAACTGTGAGACTGACTTCTGCGCCAAGAGCGAGCTGTTCGTTCCGTTCGTCAAGGATATCGCCACCGTCGTCGCGGAAAACGCTCCTGCCGATGTTGACGCTCTCATGGGCTGCAAGTATCCCGGCAAGGATCTGACCGTCGCCGAGGTCATGCCCGAAAAGGTCATGTCCATCGGTGAAAACCTGCAAATTCGCCGCTTCCAGCGTTTTGCTGAGAATACCAGCGTCGCTTATGTCCACGCAGGCGGCAAGATCGGCGTTCTCGTCAACCTCATCGTTGAGGGCGGCATCGACGCCACTCAGATCGGTAAGGATATCGCCATGCAGATCGCCGCGCTGAATCCCCGCTTCTGGGACAAGAGCAACGTCACCGAGGACGTCCTCGCCGAGGAGCAGAAGATTCTCGTCGCGCAGATGGACAACGATCCCAAGATGGCAGGCAAGCCCCAGCAGGTCAAGGAGAAGATCGCTGCCGGTAAGATGAACAAGTTCTTTGAAGAGAACTGCTTGCTCCAGCAGGCGTTCGTCAAGGACGGCTCCGTCTCCGTTGAGCAGTATATGAACAGCGCTGCAAAGGCTCTGGGCGGCTCCGTGAAGTTCGTCGACGCCGTTCGCTACGAAAAGGGCGAGGGCATCGAGAAGAAGCAGGAAGACTTCGCCGCCGAAGTCGCCGCGCAGATGAACATGGGCAAGTAATTTCAAAAAACCACCCTACTTGAGGTTTTCCCTCAAGTAGGGTTTTTCTATGTCAATCCCCTGTAGGGCGGGGACATGTCCTAAGCCGGTGTAGGAACTATCAACTGCGTACAGATTTGTTCGTCTGTACTGTCTGCCGCTTACGCGGTCGGCGGGGACATGTCCCCGCCCTACAGGGAGTTTCATGACAATAACCAAATACGGATCGTCTTTTTGTGACAATAGCCCTCCCCTATTGCCTGCGCGCTTTTTTGTCGATTCGCGCCGCTTTAACGTCGTTTCGCGCAACATATATTGCAACTTTCAAATCAGCTCTCTATAATGATAGGCGTAGAAAAATAGGATGGTGTAACCCATGCATACGGTCGCGGCTCCGGCATAAGCATTGAAATGCCGCTTCTCCCTGCCGGTCAGCGTTCCTTTTCGTTTCTCGCAAAGGTGTATCCCCTGCCGTTGACGTTCATGACCTCGTTGGCGACGATGAACGCCTTGCTGTCGATGCACAGGGCGGCGTCGCGTATTTCAGGATACTTTTTTGCGTAAACGACGCTGAGGATTGCCTTCTGCCGCTCCCCTTCATAGCCCGTTTCGATGTTCAACATTGTCACGCCGCAGTTGATCTTCTCCAAAACCTCCTGCTTTATTTGCTCGTAAGCCGGAGAAATAATGATGATCTCAATCTTCTGCTCGCCCGCCACAACCGCGCGGTTGATCGTAATCGACATCAGCACAATGATCAGCAAGCTGTAAAGCAGCTCGTCAACGCCGCGGAAGCAGACTAAAATACCTACGGTTGCCGTGTCAAACACCATCAGCGATGTTCCGACAGGAATGCCGAAATATTTTTGCAGGATACACGGCGGGATATCCATGCCACCCGTCGAACCGCCCGCACGGATCACCAAGCCAATGCCCAGTCCGGAGAGAACACCGCAGAAAAATGCGCAAATTAGCTTGTCCTCCGCAAAGAGCGTGCCGAGCGGCAGTTCCTCAAAGATCGCCATAATGACGGGATAGAGGATCGTGGAGAGCAGTGAGGTCATGGCAAACTTTTTGCCTAAAAAGACCCAGCCCAACGCGAACAGCAGCACGTTTGCAATGCCCGCGACAACCGACAGACGCACGGGTACAAACTCCTGCACAATCAAACCGATGCCCGTCACACCGCCGAGCATAAAGTCATACGGCACAACAAATGTGCAGATGGAAAACGCAAGCAGTGTGTTTCCGAGAAGGACGAAAAAAAGTGTTTTCATTCGCTGCCGCATAAGAAGCCTCCTATTTTTCAGGATCATCCGAGAATCCGCAAATTGCCTCGTGATTCCCATTATACTATAATAAATAGCATATCGCAAGTCTTCTTCGACATACGATCCTCTCTGGCGGAATCGGCTTTCAGCGTTGCTTATACCGTGCGGCAGAGCTGCGCAAACGCATCACGAAAAACGAAACAGCCAATGTAGGGCGTGGACATGTCCACGCCGTCCGCGAAGCGGCAGATGGTACAAACGAGCAAACTTGTACGCACTCGATAGTTCCTGCACGCGGGCGGATACTATCCGCCCCTACGGCGTAGACTCCGATTCTTCTCGTAGGGGCGGCTATCAGCCGCCAGCGGTACAGGGAGCGGGGTCGAACGCAGTCGGTGGTTTCTGCACAAGGCTTATGACACATATCCCCGCCCTACAAAGGCGCGATCATCCTTTCGGCTAACGGGACAAACGGTCTTACGCAGATAGATCAAAAGGTGTTGTCAAATTATTGAAATATTCTCCTTGTTTTTTGTGGAAAACGTAGAATTGCTGCGGTGAATCTCCCTTTTTTGTAATTCTTTCTCAAAACCGATTGACTTTGGTTCTGAGATGAATTAGTATGATTGTGTAGAATTATTGAGACAGGAGCCTCGCCTCTCGCGGGAAGCGACGCTTTCTGTCCGTATGTGCCGGTATCTGCGCTGTTTTGCCGGATTCTGCACGTCTACGCATTCCCTATCCCACGCGACGCAAATACCCATGTCCCAACGGTGTAAGCCCCGAATCCGCGGAGCTTACCAATCTCATTCCGAAATAAGGAGGAAACAAACATGAAGCACACTTTCAAACGGCTGACTGCGATCTTCCTGACGCTGTGCATGCTCCTGTCTGTGCTGCCCCTCGGCGCGTTCGCGGCAAGCGACCCCGACAGCTATGTCTTTGACATCAGCGAAGGCAGCATTACGGTCGTGGACGGCGACACGGCAGGCAAGATCAAGGTCAAATACGGTGAAGGGCTGACCACAGAGGAGTTTGACCCCTCGCAGGTCATCACCGTCACCGGCACGGTCAACGGGGGTAGCCTTGAGATCGACACGGCAACGCCGGTAACGATCAAGGCCAGCAACCTGACCATTAACAATGCCTATGTGAACTATTTGAGCCCGATGCGCCTCGTAAACGGCGCCGCAAATGTCACGCTGGTTCTCGAGGGCGAGAACCTGTTCGTCGGCGGCAGAGATCAGGCAGGCATCGTGGTCGAAACGGGACGCACGCTGACCATCACGGGCAGCGGCTCTCTTGTGGCGCGAGCCGAAGATAACAATCCCGGATGGTATTCGAGCTGCGGCGCCGGCATCGGTGCCCGCGTGGATCAATACTGCGGCACCATCATCATCAGCGGCGGCACGGTCACTGCGACCGGCAGGGGCGGCAGTGCGGACATCGGCGGCGGCATGGATCACCCCAATACCGGCGCGCTCACTGTCGACGGCGACGCTTGGGTCACCGCGGCGAACATCGGCGGAACCAAGACCCTGACCAAGGGCGTGGTGAACGGCACGGTCTACGGCGATGTCACCCTGACGGAAGACCGTACTATCGACGATCTGACGATCCCCGCAGGCGCCAGCCTGACCGTTCCCGAGGGCGTGACCCTGACCGTGAACGGCACGGTGACCAACAGCGGCGCCCTGACCGCCTTTGACAGCAGCTCCCTCGCAGGGACAGGCTCACTCACCGGCAGCGGCAGCTTCGTTGCGATACCGAGTATCGCGGTCGCGGCCGATCTTGTGGAAACGGGCGAGGTGCTCAACCCCGGAGCAACGCTCGGCGGCTCCGGCTTCAGCTTCGGCGGCGCAGATTTTACAGTTGACACTACCGGCTGGACGAGTCCCGTTTATAACCCCACTGAGGTCAAGAACGCGGGCGAATACACCGTCTCCTTCACCAAGGGTGACCTCACCGTATCGAAGACCTTCACCGTCAACGCTCCCGCGCAGTACACCGTCACCTTCAAGGCTAACGGCTATCAGGTCGCGCAGTACACCGTCCGTGACGGCGAGACGCTGCCTGAGATTCCGGCGGTTCCCGAAACCTACGGGTACACCGGCAAG
>JAQXWB010000106.1 GCA_029225225.1 Bacillota bacterium
CTCGTCGCAATCATCATACACCGGCGGGGGTACGATATTCAGGTTGTAATCTGCTTTGCCGAACTCACAGCGTTCCAGCAGCATTTGCGGGATTTTCTTCACCGTTATGTTGTCGTAAGCCTTGTCCAGTCCGCTGTCAAAAGAGAGGCAAGCGATGATCAGATACTCGCCTTCCTCCATGGTGTCCTTGATGGAGTCCAGATAGGGACTGTTCAGATGGCGGGTAGTTACAAAGAGATAGCTGTTCTCGTTGCCTACTGACTGTTTCCAGAACAGGTCTCCGTCCGGCTGATAGCGGAATCCCTCGTGCAGGGCTACCGCTGCTGCCAGCATATTGGCGTCGTAGTCCTCGTTGATGACATATTCGTCAAAGGGGTCTTTGTTAATGAGCGTAGGTGCAACCTCATAGAAGCGGTACCCTCCACCGCTTTGCCAATTCTGTGCTTTGGTAATGCCGCCGGGGTCTTTTCCGGCAATGACCTTATCCATGCGCACTTTGCAATGGGTATATGCGTGATTGCCCATTTCCACGCCGATCCAACGCCGCCCCATTTTCTGTGCGACGGCAGCAGTGGTACCGGAACCAAGGAAAGAATCAAGAACCAAATCGCCGGGATTGGAGGCAATATGGATGATGCGCTGAATTAGACGCTCGGGCTTGGGGGTATCAAACGAAATATCACTTCCAAACAAAGCATTTACTTCGTCCTTAGACTCACCAGTGTGGCCGACTTCGTCCTGCGGCCACCACGTCCACGGTACAATTCCCTTTGCTTCTGATAAGAATTGTTTTCTGCGAGGCACGCCATTTCCGTCACTTCCGAAGGTCACTCGTCCGTCCGCAAGCGCTTTCTTAAATTCTGGCTCTACAACTTTCCAACAATTTCCCGGTGGCGGTGTATGTACTTTCCCATTTGGGGCAACAATTTTGTACATTTGATTGGGCCGGTATCCTTGCGCAAGCAACGAAACTGATTGCCATGCGCCTCGAGGGTCATTATCCGGATTTTTGTACGCTTTGAGTTGTTTGTCTGCAAGCGGAAGATAATTTCTAGCCTTTTTAAATGCATCTTTGTCTTTTACATAAACAAGAATGTATTCATGTGAGTCGCCAATTGCCTCTCGGTTCTCGCGTGAATAACGTTTTTGCCATACAATGGAGGCAAGGAAAGATGATCGGCCAAATACCTCATCGCACAAAACCTTCAGATAATCACGTTCATTGTCATCAATACTTATCCATATGGAACCCGTATCACCCAAAAGCCTCCACATAATTTGTAGGCGCGGGCGTATCAGATTGAGCCAAAGACTATGTTCAATATTGTCTTCATATATGTTTGCAGCATTTGCGTTGTACGGCGGATCGATATAGATACACTTTACCTGTCCGGCAAATTTGCTCTCCAGCGCTTTCAGTGCCAGCAGATTATCCCCGTGGATCAGCATATTCTGCGTCTCCGGGTCGGCGACAGTGTTGGAAAGCTCCGTATTTTCAATCAGCAACCGAGGCTCGACTCGAATCGGCTCGTCCTTGCCATACCAAGTCAGTTCCAGTTTGTTAGCCATTATTTATCCTCCTCGCTTTCGCAAGGGAGCTTTCCGGACTGCGCAGCCAGTTTCCTCTCCTGAGATTTGACACGCCGCTCCAGTTTTTTAATGTCTTCTGCAGCAGGCAAATTCTCCGGTTGAATGCCACGCTGTCCAAGCATATCCCGCACGGAGCGATTGTTTTGCACATGTTCTCCGGTAATGGCCCGCTCGCCTTGAAGATCCTTTTCCTCAACATTGTAGTTGGTCATTTCTGCCGCAAGGTTCTTTGCGGCAATGGAGAGCGTCGGCAGGAAATCAGCCAGTGGGCGATTGTCTTTCACCCCAAGTCGCTCCTTCATTTCTTGCGTCGTGTAACCGCCAAACAGAGCCCGGTCACCCTTCGAGCGAATGCGTCCGAACCCGGCGTCATCCACACCACGCTCATAAATATTCTGTGAAAGCCGTTTTTCGGATTCCCGCAGTCTGCCTCTGGCTTCTGTGCGCTCAATAAGAGAAATGCGTTCTTCGATCAGCTCCTGCTTTCGAGTCTGGACGGCAAAATAACTTTGTGCAAAGGCAATTTCTTCTTTTTTAGGATCTCCGTTTTGGGCAATCAAATAACATGCGTAACGAGTAAGCATGTAATCCTTGACCGATCGCTGCGCACCTTTGCCAGCGGTTATCATTTTCGTGACCTCACGAAAATGATCCGATACTTCTATTCCACTGGTTTCACAGGATTCGATAGCGCGTCCGATTGCCTTATCAAAGTTCTCCCACCGTTCATAGCCGAGAAGCGGCATGAGGTCACGCGCATACCAAAATTCAATATGTGCCTCCTGGTCGCTATGTATCACAAGGTCAAATTGCTCTTTGATTTGACCGACTCTCTTTTTATCCATTATTCACCCTCCACTGTATTCACAGTAAGCACTTCATCCGGCAAGTCTCTCACTTTTACGGAAACGGACACGCTTTTCCCGCTTTTCAGGGTTCCTTGCTCCTGGCAGCGGGCAAATTCCATGCACAGAACGGCTGCTATCGTTTTTTGTCCAAAATCATCAAGCAAGGAGTATTTGCGCATGACATCCTCGTACTCCTCCTGCATTGCCCAGTTTCCCAGTTGTGCGACTTCCATGTCGTTCAGTTTGGCCGGAGTCGGATCATCCGACGTTCCAAGAATATAATCGATCCGTTTATCAAAAACCTGCGTCAGTTTTTCAAACATCTCAAAGCTGGGCTTGCGTTTTCCGGTTTCCCACATGGCAACGGTGCCGCTGGATACGCCAAGTGCTGTAGCAAGCTCAATCTGTGTCATGCCTTTTTCTTTTCTAAGGTCTTTCAGTCGTTCAGGAAACATGGTTCTCACACCTCGTCTTGGATTTCACTCATATTATATTACTATAAGTGAGTTTTGTCAAGCTACCAGTGAGAATGGATTCTATAGGGTTCTACAACCGTATAAAAATCTTTAAAAAAATTTCTGTTTTGCTATTGACTCGAATAACGCAAAGTTATATAATGTGAGTGAGAAAAGTGAGAAATGCATTTCTCATTCGCGGATGTCAACCAGGAAAGGCTGTTTCCCGCACTTGCGGGAGCAGTCTATATTTTTTCAGAAGGAGGCAATGAACTTGAAAGACAGAAAACGCCAGCGTGAAAACCGCCGCATCAAGCAGCGAGAGGAACGCATCGACAAGCGAAACGACTGCGGCGTGAAAGATCTTACCGCTTACAATGCAGTCCGGCAGATCATGACAAACGGAAAAGCCAATATTGTGCTGACGTGACCACCTATGAAAATCCATGCGAGATTTTTGAAGGTGGTATTTTTGCGCCCAAATTTACAGAAATGGAGGTATGAAGGATATGGAAAAGACAACGATGAGCGTACAAGAGCTGTCCTCGCAGCTGGGCATATCCTTGCCAAAGGCGTATGAGCTTGTGAAATCGGAGGGCTTTCCGTCCATCCGCATCGGTACGAGGATCCTCATTCCCGTTGACGCTTTTCGGGAGTGGCTGGTCATTACTTCTAATAAAGAGGAATGACCGCCACAGAAATATCAGAGAAAGGGGGCGAAGAAATGTCCGGCTTAAATGAATTTACATTCTGGCGCACGTCATGCGTTCAGAATCCGAAAAACTGCGCATATCCCGAAAAGGTCGTTGTTACCGATGCGGCGTCATTCAACGAAATGGCGCATTTCGACCATGTGTCCGCCACATATAAAAACAACTATCGGAGCAACGAAACTTTCGAGGAATCGGAGGTTCAGTCCGGCGATGTGGATAACGACAAGGTCACAGACCCGAAGGACTGGGTACTGCGTGAGGACATTCATCGGATTTTTGAAGGCGTGCCGCATATCATCTCGGAAAGCAAGAATCACATGAAGCCGAAAGGCACAAAGCCTCCTGCTCCCCGATACCATGTTTTCTGGAAAGCGTTACAAGAAACGGACTACATAGCCTATGCTGCTTTTAAGGAGCGGCTGCAGAGACGGTTTCCGTTCTTAGACCCGAAAGCACTTGACGCGGCGAGATATTTTGACGGCACGGAGAATCCGAATGCCGTGTTTTATCCCGGCACGATCACCATCAACGAGTTTATGGACAGGCTTGAGACGGAGGAACGGGAATCGGAAGAATCGCCTGCCGCCGATACGATCGCAGAGGGAACGCGCAACAGCACCATGTTCCGCTTTGCCGTCCGCACATTGAAACGCTAATGTCGAGGGCAAGATATCTGACGAGCGTTTTGCCAAGATGTCCGAAAGCTATGAAGCGGAGTAGAAAGCACTGGAGAGACGCATTGCAGATCTTCGCAGCAACATTGCCGCACAGCAGGAGAGCCGTGTGAATGTAAACAGCTTCGTTGCCCTTGTGCGTAAGCATACAGACATACGGGAGCTGAGTGCGGAAATCGTCCGAGAGTTTGTAGAACGGGTCGAGGTGTTTCAGCCCGCACAGGTTGGCGGCAGAAAGGTTCAGCGACTGCGGATCGTATGGAATTGCATCGGTGAATTTGCGCTGCCGCAGCCCTAAATGGGCAAAAAAACGGCATAGCCGCATATTACGACTATGCCATTTTTCAGGGATTACAAAATCCCTAAGTTGTACCGCCTTTTGGCGGGAGATTTTTTATGGTGAATTATTGAATTTCAAGTCTGCGGGTGTCTGCCTTGGCGGGCTGCTGCTTCGGCAGGGCGAGCTTCAAAACGCCGTCCTGATAGGAAGCACTGATGTTGTCGGCATCAATGCCTTCCAAGCTGAAGCTGCGGCTGTAAGTGCCATAGGAGCGTTCGCAGCGCAGGTAGTTGCCCTTTGCGTCTTTCTTCTCATAGTTGGAATGACGCTCGGCATTGATGACTAGACGGTCACTGTCGATGTCCACATGGATATCTTCCTTCTTGAAGCCCGGCAGATCAGCCGACAGGATCAGCTTGTCTCCGTCGTCCTCAATGTCGGTGCGGAAAGAGGCAAGCGCCTCGGGTGCGAACAGGCTTCGCTCAAAGTCCTCCAGCTCACGGAAGGGGTTATAAAGGTTCGCCTCATTGTGCTTACGATACGGTGTAATTGTCAACATAAGAATTCCTCCATTCATTGTTTCGACCCACCCACAAGGGTGTGTCTCATTTGTTTTTCTGGCTTTATTTTCCCGCCATAGTATGAACAAAGATACCTTTTTCTATGAACGGACTGTGAACTTTTAGCACTCTATGCAAAAGAGTGCTAAAACGCAAGCCAAATGAAACGGAGGAAAATTGCTTTGCTGTGGGGCAGGGAGATGTCCCTGCAGCGTGTAGGAACTAACGACTGCGTACAAACTCGTTTCTTCCTGCTGTCTGCCGCTTCGCGGACGGCGTGGACATGTTCCCGCCCTACAGGGCGTGTTTCATTATATGCGCGAATAAGATTGCCACGTCGCTGCGCTCCTCGCAATGACATGCAAGAAACGCGTAGCAGCAAGGGGAGCGCCGTATCTGTAACGCTCTTGCCTTGCGAATGTCTGCGCATAGCGTGATCAAGATTTACGGTATTCTTCTTCCGACAACTGCGTTAATTGTGCGTCGCGGATACGGTAAACGCGGTCACAGAGGGAGAGAACGCTCGGGCGGTGCGTGGTGAGAATACAGGTTTTGTTAGGCAGAGCAGCGATATTTTTCAGCACCTTTTCCTCAGTCTCCATGTCAAGTGCGGAGGTGACCTCGTCAAGCAGGAGAATCGGCGCGTCTGCCAAGACAGCGCGAGCGATGGCGAGACGCTGATTCTGCCCGACGGAAAGCGATCCGCCTCGTTCCTGCAGCGTGCTGTAGATGCCCTGCGGCAGCGCTTGGACGAAGGTGTCTGCACAGGCGACCTTCAGCGCCGCGTAGATCTCTTCATCGGTTGCACTCGGACGCACGAGGCGAAGCGTGTCCGCAATCGTGCCGGAAAAGATGACGTTATCCTGCGGTACATAGGAGAATAGGGAACGTGTGGCAGGGGAGAGAGGCACATGCAGTTCGCCGCTGACCAACTCCGCCGTACCGTCTGACGGATGCAGAAGCGCCAGCAGGATGCGGAACAATGTTGTTTTGCCGCTCCCGGACGGACCGACGATGGCGATCATCTCCCCGGGGGAGACGGATAGTTCAAGCGCATCCAGCACGAGCGAACGGCTTTGATAAGAAAAACGCAGCTTATCGAGGCGAAGAGAGAATTTCTCTTTTTTGAGCGCCTCCACTTCTGCAAGACCCTCGACCTTTTCCTGTGGGAGGTCGAAAATCGTCATAATACGCTGTGCGCTGACGGTGCATTCGATTGCGGAGGGGACAAGCTTAATGAGTGCGGAGAGTGCTGAGGAGAGGTAGCCCGCCAACTGGATGAACAGAACCATTGTGCCGAAGTCGATATAGCCGCGCCAAAGACGGTAAGCGCCCCACCCGAGGCAAAGATAACTGACGAGCAGACCGGCGGCGGAGAGAATTGAGGAATTGACAACAGAAAAACGGTTAAAACGCAAAGCGGTGTCATAATAGCGGGATTGTACCTTCTTCAGCCGGTCGGTAAACGGATCAACAAGATTAAACGCCTTAATGGATTGTACGTTTTGCAGTGCTTCCTCATGAAATGCCGTCATTTCGCTGTTGACGGTGCGCATTTCTTTACTGAAAATGCGCATTTTTGAGACGAAAGGCTTTGCCGCAACCAATGTGAACGGCGCGGTAAGCAACGCGAAGACCGCCATGGTCGGATCATAGCAGAGAATGATGGCAAGGGAAGCGATAAATTGTGCCAGCTTGATGATCAGCGTCGGCAGCCAACCGAGCACGCTGTTTGCGACATTGGTGACATCGGTATTGACGCGGGAGAGAAGGTCGCCCGAATGGTACTGTTGCAGCGACTCCCAGTCGGTGCGCAGAAATGTGTCAAAAACCTCTGCGCGAAGCTCGTTTGATACGCGCAGATTAATCCTTGCGCTGTAGCGGCTGATAAAGGCGTTCAGCAAGATTCCCAAAGCTGCCAAAAACACAACGGCAATGCCAACGGCAGCGATGCGCCTGCCGCCGTAACCTTCCGCGCCGAGCAGGACGATGGAATTCACCAGTTCTTTTGAGGTGAGGGCGGAGACCATGCTCAGCCCTGTCGAGAGCAGCCCCAGCAGAACATACGTCAGCACCGCCTTGCGATAGGCACGAGTATGATAGTAGATCCAGCGAGTCTCCCGCCCGATCTCTTTCAGCGTACCGTCACGCACGCGTTTTGTTACTTTTTGAAAAATACTCATGTGTGTTCCTTTCTGCGGCTGCCAATGGTTTCTATGTGCAGAGATCGGTGTTGACGCTTCCTCCGGTAAAACTATGGGCGGCTGACAGCCGCCCGATTGTTTTGTCGATGCACGGGGGCGGACAGCCGCCTGTGCCCTTGCGAGAGGTTACTCATCTTGGGCTGTGCTTTCGATCTCTCGTGAAAGCTCCTCTGCTTCTTTGTAGTGGGAGCTCCTTTTGCCATAAGAGGCATATTTATAGCCATAGCCCTTGTAGCCGTAGTTGTTATATCCGTAGCTGCCGTACTTTGTGCCGTAGCCGTAGCGGGTGGTGCCTGCTTGCGTTTGGTTCAAAACGCAGCCGATGATATCCGTGCCGACGGAGAAAAGAGACTCGATGGCGTTGAGAATCTGCGCGGAGTTTGCAAGATCCTGACGGACGACATAGAGTGTTGCATCGCAGTATTTTGCGATGGTGGCAGCGTCGGAGAGAATTCCAGCAGGCGGTGTGTCAATGATGATATAGTCGAGCTTTTCACGAAGCAGATCTAAGACCTGCTTCATGCGCGGTGTATCCAGCAGCGGCTGCGGCTGTTCCGTGGTCATGTCGCCGGAGAGAAGCATCAGCGTGGAGTCCGGAACGTTTATCAGCCGGAAATTCTTGGAGGTACCGGAGAGCATCTCCACCAAACCGTCAGACGGCTGTGAGATGCCGATACCGGTCTTCAGAGATTGCTTGCGCAGGTCACCGTCAATGAGGATCACGCGTTTTCCCTCCGATGCAAGAGACAGTGCCAAATTGGTAGCGACTGTTGTCTTTCCTTCGTTGGGGATGGTGCTGGTAACCATTAAAACACGGGCGTTTTTTGCTTTCAGCGCTTTTAAAATCTTTACCCGAAGGGTACGGATCGACTCATTAAAGGAAGAACCGACGCGAGGATTAGTGATCGTGATACTGAGATTGGTCTTATTTGTGTGTTTTTTCAGCTTGATCTGGGGAATATAGCCGAAGCATTTCAAATTGACAAGCTTACGCAGGTCTTCGGCGGAATGTATGGTCTTTCGTGTCAGCGAAATCAGGAAGATGCAGAGCAGACCGAGGGCTAAAACGACGGCTGCGTATTTTACCGCAGAGGACAATGCGGTGTTTTGAACGATGGGGGTTGTCGAAGGTTCGAGAGGCAAATTGATGATGTCGATCTGCGTATCGCCGAGAATGCTGCTGGCTGCCTGCGGATAGATCTTAATGGTTGCCAGCAAAAGGTCATAGGCACTTTGCGCGTTTCTGCTGGTGGCAGTCATGGTAAAGAGTCCGGCATCTGCGGTCGAGTAGGCCGTCACGGTTCCGGGCAAGCGCGATGTTCCAAGCTCCGCGCACAGCAGCATCTGTGTGTTTTCACTGTTTATGACATAGGGGAAGGTGCGAGAGAGCGTCAAGGCGGCGTTCTTGTCAAGATAAGCGCTGCTGCTGGTGATATCGGTCGTAGAGACAAAGCACGCTCTGACGGAGAATACGGCAGAGGAGGAATAAAGCGGAGAATAAGAACGATTCTCGCGTACATAGACCACAGCGCCTGTGCCGATGCTCAGGAGCAGAAAAAGCCAAAGCAGATGCCGGGCAGCAGTCAGAAAATTGTGCAAAAGAACCCGCGGATTGATGGTTAAGCCGATGCGCTTTTCTTCTTCATTCACCGTCGCTCATCTCCTTCTCTGAGGATTTCTTTAACTGCTTCTCCTTGCCGTAACCGTAGCCGTAGCCGTAACCATAGCCGTAACCGTAACCGTAACCATAACCGTAGCCGTAGCCGTGTCTGCCGGACAGTGCGGCATTGACGCGGAAGGAGCGAACATTGTTCAGCACAAAGCCGAGGAATTTTGCATGCATGTCCGAAAGAGAGTCAATCGCGTCGTTGATGGAGATCGCGGGTACCGCGTCCTGACGGACAACGAGAATGGAGGCGTCAGACACGTCAGCGAGCACTTCTGCATCTGCGAAGATATTCATTGGGGGCGTATCAACGATAATATAACTGAATTCTTTGCGCAGTGCCTGCATCAAGGGTCGGAAGGTGTCGGCGGAAAAGGTTTCCATCTTTCTGCGGGAAAGCGGCTCGGACAAGAGCTTGTATAGATGTGTACTCTCGTCATGTGTGATTGCCTGCAAAAGCTTCTCCGTTGAAAACTCCTTCAAAAGACAAACGCTCAAATTGTTTCCGTGCTGAACACTTTCTTCAAAAATCAGCATCTGCGAGGGCTTACGAAGGTCGGCATCGAGCAGGAGAACCTTGTGGTGCTTCTGCGCCAGAGAGAGCGCGAGATTGGCAGCAATGGTAGATTTTCCCTCATTCTCCTCGCAGCTTGTGACCATAAAGACCTTGCAGCCGTCATTCTCCTTTGCGCGTTCGAGGAACACGCGAAGCTGGTGAACCGTTTCGGTATAATAGAAGCTGCAAGTCGGCGAGGAGATCAGCAGAGAGGTTTTTTTACGCCGGAAACGGGCGCGTAAGGGAAGACGCTTGCGCTCATGGTAAACCGTGGCAAGAAGCTTCCCGTCAATCTGTTGTTTTGCGCCGATGGGCGTCTGCACGGTATCCGCCTGCAGTGCAAGCCAGAACAGAAGCAAGGTCATCAGCATTGCGCCAATCGGAGCGGACAGGTGCAAAAGCGTTGTACGAGAGGAGTTGTTGGCGGGCACAGAGGCGATCGTCGGGCCGTTAATATTGTCCAATACAGCCGAGGCAAAAATAGTTGCAGAGTATCTCGGGTGGCAATCCATGATGGCGAGCGCGCATTTATACGCAAGCTCGGGCGAGGCTGCCGTGACATCCATGATCAGAATGTTGGTGCTTTCAGGCGCTTTCACGGTAATCTCGGCGGGAAAGCTCTCCAAGCCGAGGCGCTCCGCAGCCGCATTGCGCAGAATGTCGCTGGCAAGCAACTCGCCGAATTTTGAAGAGACGGTGCTTGTAACGGCAATGTTGCCCGCTGCTGCGCCGTCTGTATTGCGCGAGGTAACGGCAAAGGTCACGGAACTGGTATAGGTCGGTGTAAAGGCAAGATTCTGAAGCAAAAAGACACCCATAAGAAAAATCAGAGCGGAAAGAACCACCATCCATGCGTGACGCAGAATAAAGCGGCAGATGCAATACGGGTCATAATTCGACCATTGAGCTCGTTTTTTTTCATCCATAGCTGCGCCTCCTTATTCTACAATGACGTTCAGTATGACAGCATGCGTGAGTCCCTGTGCGTTGGTATAAGAATATGTAACACTGTAGGAACCGCGTGTTGTGGTATCTACTTCGCCGCTGATCACGATATCCTCCGTGTCCACTGCCTTACCGGCGGAAGATTCGCTTGCGCCCACGATCATCGAACGCAGTGTCTCCTCCGTCAGCTCATCTCCACAGGTGACATAGTGAATATATTCGGAGAGTGTTATGGTCGGATAGCGTGAGGTTGTATTCTCAATCAGTACGGTCAATGTGATTGAGGAGGTATCGCCGGAGCTGTTTGTGACCTGCACGGTGATCGGATATTCTCCCGGCTCAGCATTGGACACACTGGCAGAGGACAGTCGGATGCGGTTGGAGATATCACCGTCAATGACATCATAGGCAGACAGACGATCCCCAAGCGTAATGACACTGTTCGGCGCGAAGCTCAGCGGCTGCGAGAGTGAAAAACGCGGCTTACAATAGTCGGTGTAATAGATCGTGCGGTTGAAAACGCAGTAATTGGACGAGGAGTCAAAGACCGCATAGTAGACATAAGCGCTGTTTGCACCGGAAAGGCGCGAAACTCTGCGCACAATGATGCGGTCGCTAATGTCGCCGTCCGTGTCGTCATAGGCGCTCAGCCCCGCACAAAGCTCCCTGTCAGAGGCGTTAACGCTGACATACAGCGGGGTACCGTCAGAGATGATCTGCGGCGCCGTGTGGTCCACGGCTAAACGATCATAGCAGAAAAAGACCGAGAAAATGATGGAAACGATTAAAAAAGCGGTTATAACGACGATCTGTAAATTTCTCATAAGCAATCACCTACGGAAGATGTATTTCGTGCTTCGGCACGGGAATTGGCGCATCGCTAATGATGCGTCGGGGATTAATCTCAAGAAGAAGCTCAATATAATTCTGCGAACAACGCTCCATCAGGAAAGGGAGAAGCGTTCGAAAGCCCGTCGGGCGGTATCGCATGTCGTGTGCGTCGGTGGCGATGACATGGGCAAGACCCGCCGTAAGGATGGCTTCGCCGACAATCTGCGCGGAATTTCCGAGACGCCCGAGCAGACTGCCCTTGTTGAGCTGGATCACATAACCCTTTGTGAACCAACGTGCAACAAGACGCGGATCATTTTGTACCGCAGCATAGCGTTCGGGATGTGCGACAACGGGGACAAGACCACGTTTGGCGATTAAGTCAAGCGCATCGGACATATCTTCACCGTTGGTTTGAAAATTAAACTCGGTCAGAAGATAGCGCGAGTGGTTCAGCGTTACGACGCGCCGTTCGTCCAATAGACGGCGCAGATTCGAAGGATGGGCAAACAGCTCAGCGCCCGGGAGAATCTCCACCGGAATCCCTTGCTGGCGCAGAAGCGCGCGAAAGAGGGAAAAAAACTCGGTGTAAAGCCGACCTCGGTAGTTGGAACGGGCGCCGTGCAGATTGCAGTGCGGCGTGGCGACAATCGTATCCGTGCCGTTGCGGTAAGCGTGCGCTGCCATCTGACAGGCAACGGCAGCGTTCAGCGCTCCGTCGTCCACCATTGGGATGATATGGCAGTGCAGATCAATCATAAAAACCTCCTGAATTTGTCCTGCGCGATATTCCCGCTTCCGCTTGCAGCCTCGGCATAGCTGAATAGCTCTGCATTTCGGCAGCCGGCGCGCTCCGCCTTCGTATTTCGATATTATATCTCATACACTCTATCATATAATCGTCTTTTTTTCAACAGGAAAATACGCAAATATGCACGCGGAGCAAGAGAAAAGAGAGCGTTAGGTACGATGCCGCGCAGCAACTCCATGCGACTCTATGCCGCATTTTCAAAAGCATTTTCCAAATTATGTAAAGTTTCAGAAATTCGAAAACGCAGAATAAGCGGAAACGGATAAAAGAGAAATGAAAATGGATAAAAATAATGAGGGAAAAATGAAATCTTTTTCTTGCATCGAATGGTAACTTGTGCTAATATCTAAATGTATATTTAGGTGGTGGGAGAGGTCGTATTTCTCTCCAATGCGGGAAAATGCAGCTTGCCATGCGCCTTAGCACGCAACTTGCCGAAAAAAAGCGTGCTCCGGCGGCAAAGCTCCAAAGCATTGCATCCCATATACCGCGCGTCCCGCCGGTTCGTATCGGCAGGGCAGCAGAAACGGCGGCGATAAGGATTGCATTTTACATGCTATTGTGCGGGAAACGCACCTCCCACGCCTCAACCCATCGCACAATTCCCAATCCCGGCAAGCAAAAACCCTATGACGGAACGAAATGTAAGTATAAGGAGGAAACGAATTATGAAACTGACAAAACGGCTCCTGTCAACCCTTCTTGTTCTTTGCATGGTTCTCTCCATGCTCCCGACAATAGGACTGACAGCGAGCGCAGCAAGTGTGAAATGGAAGGAAGTAGCGTGGGATGATATTACCACGGACGACACTTTCATTATTACAATCACAAACAGCAACGGCACATATCTTATGAATAGTGCGAATGGTACCTCTGCAACACCAAAGCTTGGCTATACAGGTACCATTACGACCGAGAACAGTGTGAATTATTGCACTTTTGATGAAGTCGCAGAAGTTTTATGGAAGCGTGATTCATCAAACAGGTTGTGTGTTGCGAGTGATACTGGCAAGTGGATTTATACGAATTCATCCAATAATGCCCTCCGCGTTGGTACAAACACTACGGGTAACACGTGGACTCAGGACGGCGATTATATTAAGTCTAATAACTCAAGATACTTGAGCATTTATCAAACTACCGATTTCCGCTCCTATACAACAAAACAGAGCGGGCAGGTTACTCGTTTTTTTAAGGCAGAAGCATCTGCGTTTTCGGTCACAGCGTCTGCCAGCCCCGTTGCAGGTGGTACTGTAAAAGTCGAGGGAAACACTATTACTGCCACGCCGAACGATGGCTACTATGTAACCGGTGACTTTGTTGCAGATGACGGTATTGAAGTTACTTATCACAATGACAATACCTTTACCTTTACCGCAACCGCAGACGGAGAGGTTCTAATTGAATTTGCGGCAAAGCCTGCAGCGACCCTGACCTATTCCGAAAACGGGGCAACGCACAATGCGTCGGGCACCTATTATGTCGGTGATAGCGTTACGCTGGCAGACCCCGTAAATGCAGCTCCCGCGACATATACGTTCATGGGATGGCTGCCCAGCACCTATGCGACCAATGATACCGCTCCCGCCGGTCTGCTCAAAGTAGGGGATAGTTATACGCTTTCCGCTGCCGACAATACCCTGTACGCAGTTTATGCGATAGCAGGCGAAGGCGGCGCTGGTGACGGCAGTACATTTAAGAAAGTTACAGCAGAAAAGAGTGACTGGTCCGGAACATATGTGATTGCCGACAAGAATTCTGCTTACGTTTTGGATTATGCCACATCTTCGACTGCGGGTAATGCAACAACGATTGCTTCGTCAGGGATCACGCTTACCGATGATGTAATGACGAACGTTGCTGAGCAGTATACAGTTACGCTCGGGAAGACGGGTGACAACTACTACGTTCAGCTCAATGGTGCAACGGATGCCTATCTCACGCTGACCTCTAACAGCAACACTGTCAGTCGCGGTAGTTCTTATTCGGCTACCAGCGGACAGTGGACAGTTACTTGGGACACTGACGGAGTGCATCTGTTCAGCGCAAACTATACCACGCGTGAACTTCAAAAGAATAGCGGCAATGCATATTTCCGCTGCTATACCGGTACGCAGACGGATATTGTGCTGTATGAGCAGCAGGGCGGCACCTCCTACTCCGGCTACACCACTACAGTCAACACCGAGGCTACTTATTATACGCTGACCTATTCTTCCAATCCTGCGGACGGCGGCAGCATTACCTGTGACAGCACCTCCGGTGCTTCTATCGAAGAAGGAGAGTTGGTCGGGCTGACTGCGGTTGCAGCGGAGCACTACACCTTCTCCAACTGGACGGTCACAGGTATCAGTGCAGAAGACTATGTTGCTACAGACAATAGCCTCCTTGTTACCATGAGCAACGATGTGACTGTCGTTGCTAACTTCACCGCAGAGCCTACCTATACCGTCACCATCAATCAGGTCGCGGGCGGTACGATGGAAGCGTGCAAGGTTTCCGGCATCTTTGCAGGGGAGACGATTACCCTGACTGCAACGCCCGATGCACATTACAGCTTCGGCGGCTGGCAGGTAGTTTCCGGCGGCGCAAGCATCACGGGCAACAGCTTCACAATGCCTGCCTCTAACGTGGTGATCACCGGTTCCTTTGTCGAGGATGCGCAGTACACCGTAACCTACTACGATAAGGACGGTCACGTTTGCGCGACCAAGACCTATTATGACGGCGAAACCATTCTCGCTTCCGATGTTCCTTCTGTCGAAGCACCCGACGGCTTCGTGTTCAAGGACTGGTATTCTACCACCTATAATGGCACGGATGCGCCTGCCTATACAGCTCCGGCAGGCACGACTGTGAACGGTAACCTTGAATTCCACGCAGTCTACGCTGAACTCGGCGAGGGCGGCACCAGCAGCAATAGCTTCACCCTTGTTACCGACAATAGTCAACTTGTGGCAGGCAATCAGTACTTGCTTGGCTATGCCTCCAACCGGACAGACGGTACGATCAATATCGCAGCGCCTGTTGGGACTGACACTTTCCTGAACAGAGTTACTGAAACAGCTGCTAGCGGCGTAATTGCGCTTAGCGCGGACAGCACAGCGCAGATTTTCACTCTGGGCGGCAGCGAAGGTGCATGGACGCTTACCGGTACGACTGACGGTATGCTTGGTGCGAGCAGCTCAAATGCAATAAATACAAACGCAACCAATAATACCACTTGGAATATTACGGTTGCTTCCAGTGGCGCGGCCACAATTGCGAGTGTCGGTCTAAGCGGCAGATATTTACAGTACAACAGCACTTCTCCCCGCTTTGCATGCTATAACGGCAATCAGCAAACACCCAGTCTCTATGTGTGTGGTGCTTCCATTTCCGGCTACACCACCAACCCCGTTTCCACAAAGATCACCGTCACGTGGATGAACGGCACGGACGTCTTCAAGACGGAAAAGGTTGCCTACGGCGATGCGATTGTTGCCCCTGACACGAACCCCGAGAAGACCGAAGAAGAACAGCAGTATTTCACCTTCGCCGGTTGGTCCGAGAGCGCAGGCGGCGAAGTGATCACCAGCTTCCCGACCGCGTCTGCGGAGCTTGGCGACAAGACCTACTATGCTGTTTACACCACTGTTTCCAAGCTGACGGTCACTTGGAAAAACTATGACGGCACGCCCCTTGCAACCGAGTACTATAAGGCAGGGGAGACCCCGACCTATAAGGGTAGCGACCCGACCAGACCGTCGGATTCCTCCTTCTATTACACCTTCTCCGGCTGGGATCCCAAAGTCTCTTCCGTCACCGCTTCGATTACCTATACCGCAACATTCACGCAGCATGACCGTTTCGAACTGACGGCATCCCTTTCCAAGGATACCGTGAAGGTCAGCAAATCTGCAAAGGTCAACTACACCCTGACCGATATGGGCACGGCAACGACCGCGTTTACGCCGAGCTTCTCTGTTGGAAACAGCGCCATCGCATCGGTTGATGCAAACGGCAAAATCACAGCAAAGGCAGTCGGCTCAACCACCGTTACCATTACCTTCCCCGATGCGCACGATGCAGAGGGCAACCCCATCAGCAAGACACTGAACCTCACTGTCATTGAAAACACCTCCCTTGGCGGCTATACGCTGATGACCCAGGCCAATTCTCCCATCGACTGGTCCGGCGAGTACATCTTCATGGCACGTGCAGGCGGCAAGCTCCCCCAGCTCAATGACCTTTGGATCATGACGCCGAAGTGGAACGAGGACGGCAGCGCCATCGTGGAAGACGGCAACTCCATCCATGGTTCCTCCACCGATGCCGCCAACAACGCCTCCCACATTGACGGCCTGACCATTACCGACGGCGAGGCCACCGGTACCATTGACAGCGCATACACCACCGGAGATGAGATCTCCATGGTTGCTACCGGCGACAATGATTTCACCATCGGCGGTACCGACTATACCGTTCTCGACCAGATCACGGAGATTCCCGACGGCTATGCCTTTGAGATCGAGCTGGTCGATGATGTCAACATGTACTACACCATCCGTGTCAAGGGCACCAGCTACTATCTGGCAAACAATAACACGGAGGCGTCCGGCAATAACGGTCTGTACTACGCGGTTGAGCTGACCGACGGCGACACCAAGCCTCTGTGGACCATCCGCTGGGCGACTGCCGAGGATGGCCTGACCTCCACTGCGGAGGGCTACACTCCCGATCAGGTCATGATCGAGAGCGTGTACTCCACCGTTTATAACCGCGATATCCTCTTTAACCCCATGGAGGCGGCTGCCACTTCCAATTCCCGTTTCCGTGTTTACGGCGAGAATGCCTATAACGCCAACGGCAATTTGGGCGCGTCTTCGAACAACGGCATGTGCTATAACCTGTTCCTCTACGGCAATCCCAACCCCTTCAGCGCGCAGATCTCCTACAACGGCGACCAGGTCACCCTGACCCAGCACGCTGAGGTGCAGGTGGGCGTTCCTTCTATCACCTTGGACGGCGCGCTGCTTCCGGACATTGCCACGGAACCCAACTGGTCTTTGGTTTCCGGCCCCACCTGGAGCATCGTCTCCACCAGCACCTCCGGCACCATGTCCATCGATGCCGATACCGGCGCAATGACCTTCTCCGGCGTTTCTGCTGACGACTATGCTATCGTCGGTCTAAGCTATGTGGTTCACGACGACATCAACAACGTCAACCACACCGTCTCCACGCAGGGCATGGTGGTCATCATTCCGACCAGCGATACCTACACCGGCATTGCTTTTGAGCAGGCGTCCGGCAAGGAGACGGAGACCAGCTACACCGTCAAATACACAGTCAACCAGCTCCCGCTGGACTTCTATGTGAAATCCGACAGCGACCTGACCACCGTTTATAACGATGGCAGAACCTCCACGGGAACCTATACTATTAACAATAGCGGCATGTCTTGGAACGTTGCCATCTCCAGCGGCGGCGGCTCCGGCGCGACGGCATCCATCAGCAATGACGGCGACGGCTCCGCAACCCTGAATATGAGCGGCTTCACCGAGGACGCCATCCTGACCGTGACCGTTTCCAATGTGGTTGCCAACGGCAAGACCGTGCCTGACTTCACTTATAAGGTATATGTCAAGTACGTCGCCTATACCGTGGACATCACCCATGACGGCGGCCAGACCGGTGACTTCAGCGTCAGCCCCTCCACCACCAGCGTGCCTCTGGATAAGACCGTCACCAACGCGGCAGGGGAGACCCCCGCAGATGGTACCTTCACCACCGGCGGCGGCACGTGGGCGATTGTGGGCAACGCCAACGGCGCGACCATTAATGCCACCACCGGCCTTCTGGATCTGTCCGGCTGTGACCGCAGCGAGGAATTCACCCTGCAGATCATTGTCTCCGGCGTTTCCGCCACGACAACGCCGTCTGACGGCTCCGATCCCGTCACTACGACCGGTCTTTACAATACCGTCAACATCACGGTGCAGGCTGAGACGGTGGACTTCCGGATCAATGACGATACTGTCGTAGTGGACTATGATCGCAGCGTCACCATTGACGTGCTGGCCAACGACAGCCTTAACGGTTTGACGGTAACGGCTCTGACCGCTTCCGGCGCTGATGTCACCGTCAACGCGGACAACACCCTGACCTATACCCCGTCCGGCTGGATCGCATCGACTGTCTCCTTCACCTACACGGTGACCCTGTCCAACGGTGGCAGCGCTTCCGCCACGGTCAATATCGTCCCCGCCGAGTCCGTCTACTATGAGGACAGCAACAACGTCTTCACATACACCAACGGTCAGCGCGGCGAATGGAAGACGGACGGCACCGAGGCTGTCCAAGCGCAGACCTCCAGCCTGACAAGCTCCGATATCTACGGCTACGATACCAATTATGATTCTGCCTCCTGCGCAAAGTATTCCGCAGGTCAGATCCATATGGTCAATGTTTCCGCGAACAATAACTTTAGCTATTCCGCTCGCGATCCCTATGTGACCTTTACCTTTGTCGGCACCGGCTTTGACGTGATCTGCCTGAACTCCAACGAGACCGGCGCAGTCATGGTTCGTGTTCTCAACAACGACACCGGAAAGTATGTGGTATCCAAGGTCATTGACACCTTCCGCGGCTACAATTATTCTACCGATGCGGTTGAGGTTGTGGGCTACACCCAGTATGTGCGTTACATGAAGAACGCCGACGGCACTTATACCATGTGGGACGGCAGCGTTGATCCTACGGAGTATGTGTATATCCTGCATGACGGCGTGACCGATACCGGCAGTGACAGCAGCTTCACCAGGATGGCGCTGAGCGACTTCTACACGAAGAACGCCGACGGCACCTATACGCAGGATAATAGCGGTACGTACGTCCGGCATATAACCACGACCAACTGGGTCATCAATACGGGTCTTGACGGAGATACTTCCGCCATGTATCAGGTGCCGCTGATCCGCGAGACCGGTTTGGGCTACGGCACTTATACCGTCACGGTCACCGCCGTCTATAACGCAGTCTTTGACTACAATGACGCCGGCGACTACGATATGTATTTTGACGCCGTGCGCATTTACGATCCGATCAACAAGGGTAGCGAATATACCTATCATTCGATCCGCGACGAGCTGATTGAGGATGATGCCTTCGGCAACGGCTCTGCAACGCCCTGTACGCACGAGACACTTGGCGATTGGGAGTTCAACACCAAGGCGACCTACACCAGCTCCGCCACTACCAACGGGCGCGGCAGCTTCGTCAAGAGATGTACGCAGTGCGGCAAGATCTGCGAGACGGACTACTTCTATGTGACTGCCACAGCAGACAATACCGAACTGGATTCTCAGGAAGCCAACAGCCTGCCCGCCACGACGACCCTCCACTACACCATTACCAGTGATAACGCCGAGATTCAGGCAATGTTGAATGCTCTGACCTTCGACGAGTACTGGCGCAGCAGTAATGAAACCGTCTTCACCTGTAAGAACTTCAGCTCTTCCGTCCGTGCCAACGGCGCAGGCAAGACCTACGCCACCCTGCAGCTCAGCGTCGGCACCGGCGAGGCGCGCGTGATCTACGCCTCCGCCATCCATACGCCGGATATCACCGTCACCGGCTGTTCCCACACATGGACAACGAAGACGACCGCCGCGACCTGCCAGTCGGAAGGCTCCACGACCTATACCTGCTCTGTTTGCGGCTATACCTACAGCGTTACTCTCCCCAAGGTCGATCACAGCTACACCTACAAATACAATGAGACCCAGCATTGGGGCGTGTGCATCTGGTGCGGCACGACCACGACTGCCGAGAACCACAGCTTCACCGCTGAGGTAACGGAAAGCGGCATCACCTATACCTGCAATGTCTGCGGTTATTCCTATACGCAGTCCACGACCTGCGGCCATGCAAACACCTATCTCTCCGGCTACGTTGCAGCCACCTGCACCACGGCAGGCTATACCGGCGATACGGTATGCTCCGACTGCGGCGATACGATTGCTTATGGCGAGACGATCCCGGCGACCGGTCACAGCTACGGCGACTGGACGCATGACGACGCCACTTCTGAAGCAAGCAGCACCCACAGTAAGACCTGTGCCAACTGCGGCGATGTTGTGACCGAGGCGTGCAGCTTCACCGATGTCGTCACCCCGCCGACGACCTCCAGTCAGGGCTACACCACCCATACCTGCTCCGTCTGCGGCTACTCCTACAAGGATAACTACACCGATCCCACTTCCGCTTACACCGTGACCTATTACGTCAACGGTAGCGTGGTCGATAGCCTGACGCAGAGCGATATCGAGGACGGCACCGCAGTCACTTTGGCTGCTGCACAGGACGTCAGCGGCTACCGCTACGACTACAAGTTCCTCGGCTGGGTCGGCACCACCGTGAACGACACAGAGGAAACCCAGACCTATGCCAACGCCGGTGACTCCTTCACCGTGACCGGCAACACCGCGTTCCACGCTCTCTACTCCTACGCCGTAGCAGGCGAGGGTATCGGCACGCAGTGGGAGCTGGTTGAAGATCTCTCCACCGTGACGGCAGGCACCTACGCACTGCTGACCACCGATTATCATGCGTTCAATGGCACCATCAGCAGCAGCGGCCACGGCGGCGCGACCACCGATGCATTCGTATTCACCGATGGCATCGCAACTTCTGCCCCTGACGGAACTGTGCAGTTGACCCTGACCGCTTCCGGCAATGGCTATACGGTCTATAATGCAGATAACGGTTATCTGTATATTAAGGCTGCGAGCTCGGGCAACCTTGCTTGGAGCACTATCGCTACTAGCTACTGGACCTTTAGCAGCGACAATATGTATTATGCGGGTGTAACAAATGCTCGCCTGCGTTCCTACAATAACGGTAGCTTCCGTACCTACGGCACCAACAACGGCAGCATAATGGTGCTGGCAAAGCTGGTCGGCAGCTCCACGACTTACTTCACCACCACCTTGCAGGCGCCCTGCACGCACACCGATACCACCATTGAAACGGTGGAAGCTACCTGCACCACAGCAGGCTATGCAAAGGAAGTCTGTAACGACTGCGGCGTGGTTGTGGATTATGTAGAAGTGGAGGCGCTGGGTCACAACTACGGCAGCGCCACTAACACAGGTAATGCCGATGTGCATACCTACACCTGTACCCGCGAAGGCTGCGGCGACAGCTATACGGAGGCTCACGCCTTCACCACTTCGGTCAACGGCGCCACCACTACCTACACCTGCGACCTCTGCGGCTACAGCTATGAGGAAACGGCAAGCTACACGCTGACCTATCTGATGCCTACCGGTCAGACTGCGCCTGAGACAGCTACCGGCTCTTCTGTGACGCTGGCTACCCCGACGACGACCGAGTACACTGACAACAATGTTACCTATACTTTTGTCGGTTGGGTCGAGGAAACCGTCACACCGACGGATAGTGCGCCGACCATCTACCAAGCCGGTTCCACCTACCCCCTCAGCGCTGACACCAATCTGTTTGCTTGTTACACCTACGTTGTAACCTCCGGCGGCAGCGGCGACTGGACGCTGGTGACCGACGCTTCCACTCTCGCGGCTGGTGATCAGCTCCTCATTGCCTCTAACACAGAGGGCTGTGTTGCCGGTGATATCGAAAGTAGCGTCATGACAAATATCGCTGCAACCTTCGCTTCGGGTTATTCCACGGTTACGAAGCCGGATGGTGCCGTTGCCCTGAGCCTCGGCGGCAGCAGCGGTGCATGGACTCTGGCAAATGCAAGCGGACAGCTTTTGGGCGCAACGGCTGCTAAGAAGCTGGCATGGGATTCCGGCACGACAACTTGGAGCATTTCGATCTCTGGCAATAACGCTACCATCCAGAACGGTACCAGCACCTATGGACGCTTCCTGTACAATGTTAGCAGTCCGAGATTCACCACGTATACTTCCGGCACCGGCACCAACATGCTCCTGCCGCAGCTTTATCGTCAATCCGGCAGCGGCACAAGCACCACTACCACCTACTACACCACCGTCGATGCAAAGGTACCCAGTGCTGTAACTTACACTGTGGAATTGACTCCCAGCGCAACGCAGTTTGCCATTGGCGAAAATGTTGAACTAACTGCGGTTCTAAAGGCAGACGGTGTAGCAGTTACTGACACCACGCTTCAGTGGAGATGGCTGACCTCTCAAAGTACTATCGTTTCTATTGATTATGATTCTGATTATTGCATTGCAGAGGCTCTTGCTGTCGGCCAGTCTATGATCTCTGCGATTTGCAGTGACGCAGATGGCAATGAGCTTGCAAGAAAGGGGTTGTTCCTCAAGGTAACGGATAGCAGCACTTCCACCGGTGATCAGCCCACAAGCTATTCCAAGACCAGTAACTCCGGTACACGCGGCGTGACCTGCACTACCCTTGGTGGTACTTATGCTGACAGCTACTATACCGGCTCTTACACTTACGAGAATCTGTCCTCGCAGACCGGCAGCACGCTGCTGAATACCTTGCAGAACTTGATGACAAGCACACATAGTAAAACCACTACTTATGATGACTGCAAGACGAATGCCTACAAGACCGATTGCCAAAACGGAGACGGTACGGTGGTTCTCCTCTATACGAGCTATGCTGCTGCGCAGAGCGATTTCAGCGCAAGCGCGCCCGGTTGGAACCGCGAGCACGTTTGGCCGCAAAGCCTTGGTGGTTTCTCGACCTCCGGTGCAGGTGCAGATATGCATCATATTCGTCCGGACGATGTGACGACCAATTCCAAGCGCGGTAATAACAAGTACGGTGAAGTGACCAGCGGCACGGAAGCTACTGGCTCTACACTGGTAAGCGGTATGTCGGGCGGCCTCTACGGAGGCGGGTACTTTGAACCGCTGGATAATGTCAAGGGTGACGTTGCAAGAATCTGCTTGTATGTCTATACCAGATATAATGGTAGCTATACCGGTACGTCCGATATTACTAACGTATTCTCCGATATCGACACCCTGCTTAGCTGGTGCGAGCTTGATCCCGTCGATACTTGGGAAATGGGCAGAAACGTTGTCGTTGAGAACACGCAGGGGAACCGCAATGTCTTTATCGACTACCCCGAGCTTGCTTGGAATCTCTTTGACCGTACCGTTCCCAGCGGAATGATCACCCCGTCCGGCAATGCTGCTTCCACTGCCGGCACCGCTTCCGCAGTTTCCACTATGGAAGTTGCTGAAAGAAGCGCGACACGTGCGGATAACGCGAATTACAGCGGCGCAGCCTTCATTGACGGCATCGGCAACACCAGCTCCGTTGAGGAAATGCAAAAGTACGGTCCCAAGAACGAGGTTTACCTTGCGCAGAATCAGGCGATTGTTTTCTATCTTGTCGGCGAGAACGCCATTGAGCATCTCCAAATCGGCGCAAAGGCAGCCAACGGCACGGCGCACATCAAGATCACTGCGCTGAACGGCCCGGATACGATTGTGTTGGATAAGGAGCTTGTTACCGCAACCGAGATGTACTACGAATTCGGCAGCGGCATCGAATGGAACAGCGGCGTTTCCTCTGCCATTGTCATCGAGAACACCGGCAGCGGCGTCCTGTCCATCACCAATCTCCGCTATCTGACGGCGGACGGCAGCTTGGCATTCTATGTCAACAGCAGCGCTGTAGCACAGTCCAAGCTTCTCCTTGCGACCGGCAGCTCCATCCCGGAGACGGATCCTGAGCTTCCCGGAGACGATATCACGCCTACCGATCCGACCACTCCGAGCGAGGTGCCCACCGAATCCACCGAACCCGAGACTTCTTCTGAACCCGAGACGCCTACTGACCCCGTGACCCCGGCCGATCCTGAGCCTACGGAACCCGAGACGCCTACCGATCCTGTGACCCCTGCTGATCCCGAGCCTACGGAGCCTGTGACGCCGGCTGATCCTGAGCCTGCGGAGCCTGAAGTCAAAATTGAGCAGTTCAAGGATGTCAGCGAAAGCGACTGGTTCTATGACGGCGTTAAGTACGCAGTGGAAAGCGGCCTGATGAAGGGCGTTTCCGAGGAAGATTTTGCTCCGGACGATACGCTGACCCGTGCAATGCTCGTCACCATTCTGTATCGTTTGGCAGGCTCTCCTGCGGTCGATGAAAACGCAAAGCTTGCCTTCACCGATGTGGAAGACGGACAGTGGTACACGGATGCGATTCTCTGGGCGACGGAAGAAGGCATCACGCATGGTATCACCGAGACGACCTTCGGCACGAATGATCCCGTTACCCGTGAGCAAATGGTGACCTTCCTCTGGCGTTATGTCGGCGAGCCGAAATCCGAGCAGAGCTTGGATCACTTCCCTGATGCCGATCGGATTTCCTCCTTTGCCGAGACCGCAATGCGCTGGGCAGTGGAAAACGGAATTATCACCGGCAACGAGATGAACGGAAAAGCCTACATTGATCCGCAAGGGAATGCGACCAGAGCGCAAATTGCAGTTATTTTCATGCGTTCTGAAAAAACACTTGATTAAATCTGCAAAGTGTGTTATCTTAATGTTATAGGAATAAGGTGATGTTATGAAGAAAAAGTATTTCAAACCGATGCTTTATTTTGAAGATTTCGCACTGGCGGAAGCAATTGCAGCCTGCCGTACAATTGCCGGCCCGACGAATGGTGATGATTGCACATGGGAAGGCTTTGTGCCGGGAATGCCCGTATTTAACACGCAAGTGAATTTCGACTGTGTTTTAGATTACGACAACTACGAGGATCAGGGCCTTATGAGCGTATTTGGCTCGTAAAAATCAACCAATGTGGAAGCCTACGGGCTTCCACATTGTGTATCCGGAGAATGTGAAAGAGGACAGTCATGATGAAAAACGAAAAAAAAGAGAAAAAGCGAAAGCGCGATCATTTGATCCTTTGTGTGGTTTTCGTGCTGAGCGTTGCGCTGATCGCTGCGGCGATCATTTGGTGTGTGCTGCGAGTAGGGCAAGACGGCACGGAGTCAGCACAGAGCAAGGTTACGGAAGTGAGCGAACCGCTGCCGTTTGCTATTCCCGGTTTTGCCCGTATTGACGAGGTGGAGCTCCAGCCTGTTGGCGGGCAGCTTCAAGTCACCGCAGTCGGACGCTTTACCGGTCCTTATGTAGAGGATGGAACGGACGAAGAAGTGACGGATGTTTTGGCGCTGATTGTCGAGAATACCGGCGAAAGCTGGGTCGAGTACGCGGAACTGACCATGGGCTGCGGCGGCGAAACAGCGCGTTTTGTGCTTTCCTCGCTGCCAAGCGGTTCCTCTGCGCTGGTCATGGAGGCCAATCGCATGACCTATACGGCGGGAACTGACTACCGTCTTTCCGAAAAAGCGAAGATCGCAGAACTGACCTCTGCGGTGATGGACTTCTCTGAAGAATTCATGCTGTACCCGGATGATGGCGTGATCAATGTGGAAAACATCTCCGGAAAGGACCACGCAGAAAGCGTTTCGGTGTACTATAAGAATTACCGGTACGGTTTGTATTACGGAGGCATTTGCTACCGTGCCCGCTTTGAAGACGGCATTGCGGCTGGGGAGCTTGCGCAGAGCGTGCAGACACACTACAGTAATGCGGACTCCGTGATTATGTATATGTCCTATGAGAAATGAGCCTTTGCTGATCTCTTTTGGCGGCGTTGTCATCGGCTTTTACGGCTGCCCGCCGTCTGTTTGGGAGGAACCGTTGCTGCTGTTTGCGCAGCCGGATGCTGCGGCGGATGTGCGGATTCACGTCAAGGAGACAGCTGTGCTGCCGAAGCCGACGGATGCCTTGGTGCTTTATACCGCCGCAGGCTTCCGTATGCTTGGCAGCGGAACAAAGCGCTGGGCGTTTCGCACTGATCCCTACCGCGCCGATGCGCCCGCCTTTGCGGCGCTGTGCTATGATACCGGCTTGCCGGATGAGCTGATGCTTTTCTTTGACCCCCGAGCAATGGAACTGAATGTGCAGTCACTGCTTTCGAGCATTATGCTGGAAACGCTTTTGCTGCGCCATGGCAGGTGTATCCTGCACGCCTCTTATATCCTTCAGCAGCAATGCGGAATTCTCTTTTCCGCCCCCAGCGGAGCGGGGAAGTCTACGCAGGCGGAGCTTTGGCGGCGGCATCGAGGCGCACAGATCATCAACGGCGATAAAGCAATCCTCTACATGGAAAAGGACGGCGTGAAAGTCAGCGGCTTGCCCCTTTGCGGCTCCTCGGGCATTTGCCGGAATGCTGCGGCTCCGTTGCAAGCCATTGTCGTTCTCTCACAGGGAAGGGAGAATCGTATTTCCCGTATGGGAGGAAAGGCTGCCGTGAAGGCGCTGCTCTCACAGATGTATGTGCGGCGCGGAGAGGGCGAGTCTGTTGCGCAGGCAATGACCTTGGCTTCCGAAGCGGCGGCGCGTGTGCCTGTTTTTCAGCTTTCCTGTCTGCCGGATCTTTCCGCAGTGGAATGTCTTGAAAAGGCAATAAAGGGGGAGATGCACGATGCCGAAGGAACCGATGCTATCAAAATATCTGCACAGTAAGGATCGTGAACGCGATATCCCAGTCAGCGGCACCTTTGAACTGGCGTCAATGTGCATATTTCACTGCATAAGCCTACACGAACTACAATAGAAACACGGAGGAAAAACATGAAGATCAAACTGGACTTTGTCCTGCGCGAGATCGCAGGCGATATTCTTTTGGTGCCCGCCGGCAAGACGGCACTTGACTTGAACGGAATGCTCACGCTCAACGAGGTCGGCGCGGAGATTTGGAAGATGCTTCCGGAGGTTGAGAACGAAGAGGAGATTGTCGAGCGCCTTTTGCGGGACTATGATGCCGAGCCTGCGCAGGTACGCGAGGATGTTTCTGCGTTTATGGATCAGCTTCGTGGGCTCGGAATTCTTTGATTTTTGCAATATTCTCAAAAAATAATGCGAATTTGTCGGATTTTAATGGATTTTGACACTTGCCAAAGCGGACAACATCGTATATAATGAAAGCGCTTCAAAAACATAAAATGCGCCGAAAAATCGGCGTACCATAGAATTGGAGGAAACTACAATGTCTGTAAAAGTTGCAATCAATGGTTTTGGCCGTATCGGTCGTCTGGCATTCCGTCAGATGTTCGGCGCTGAGGGTTATGAGATCGTTGCCATCAACGACCTGACCTCCGCAAAGATGCTGGCGCATCTGCTGAAGTACGACTCCACGCAGGGTAACTATGTCGCCATGGGTCACACGGTTGACTTCCATGAGGGCGAGGGCGAGGACAACTACATTGTCGTCGACGGCAAGAAGGTTGTTATCTACAAAATGCCCAACGCCGCAGAGCTGCCTTGGGGCAAGCTTGGCGTTGATGTCGTGCTCGAATGCACCGGCTTCTACACCAGCAAGGCAAAGGCGCAGGCGCATATCGACGCTGGCGCGAAGAAGGTCGTTATCTCCGCTCCCGCAGGCAACGATCTGCCCACCATCGTTTACAACGTTAACCACGAGACGCTGACGAAGGAAGACAACATTATCTCTGCCGCTTCCTGCACCACCAACTGCCTCGCACCGATGGCAAAGGCGCTGAACGACCTTGCTCCCATCGAGTCCGGCATTATGTGCACCATCCACGCTTACACCGGCGATCAGATGATCCTCGACGGCCCGCAGCGTAAGGGTGACCTCCGCCGCAGCCGCGCGGGCGCTGTCAACATCGTCCCGAACTCCACTGGCGCTGCGAAGGCAATCGGCCTTGTTATCCCCGAGCTGAACGGCAAGCTCATCGGCGCTGCACAGCGTGTCCCGACGCCCACCGGCTCCACCACCATCCTCAACGCGGTCGTCAAGGGCAACGTCACCGTTGACGAAATCAATGCGCAGATGAAGAAGGAAGCAACCGAGTCCTTCGGCTATAACGAAGACCAGATCGTCTCCTCCGATGTCATCGGCATGCGCTTCGGCTCCCTGTTTGATGCCACGCAGACCATGGCTATGCCTCTTGAGAACGGCACTACGCAGGTTCAGGTCGTTTCTTGGTACGACAATGAGAACTCCTATGTTTCTCAGATGGTTCGCACCATCAAGCACTTCTCCACGCTGCTGTAATATCGCAAACCAAAATAAAACCTTGGCGGTTTTTCCGCCAAGGTTTTTTTTGAAAAGATCCGTTTGCTGCAGGTCTCGGGAAAGCTGAAGAATTTCATCGCATCTCCGTCAGCCCAAAGTCGCTGAATATCGGGAAGGTCGTTTTCTGTTGTTTCCCGAATCGTTATCATAACGATGCTCCTTCTACGATTGCTTTCCGACGAAGAGCAGATGATTGCTGTGACCCAGCATCTCCGGCTTTTCGCAGGTGTGAAGGTGATAACGCAGATATTGCGCATAGCTCTCCGCATCAAGCGAATTGATGCGCTCCTCCATCAGCTCGCTCAGACCGTCCGAGGCGATCTCACGCACGATGCGGATGCCGCCGTCGCGTAGAATGCGGCGGCACTCGTCGACCGTGTGGAATACGAACGGGAAATCGTGCAGCCGGAGCGTGTCATGGTCGTAGTCCCCCGTGCGGAAGTAATTCGGATTGTTCTGCAGCTCGGTGAAAAAGACCATGTCGTGTGCGATAAAGGCGAAGAAGAGCGTGCCGCCCGGCTTACAGACGCGCTTGGCTTCAGCAATGCAGCGCTGCCTGTCTTCTTCGCGGTGCAGATGGTACAGCGGGCCGAACAGCAGAACGACATCGAATGCGGCATCCGACCAAAACGAAAGGTCGATGGCGTTGCCCTGCCGCAGCTCCACGCAGTCGTCTGCGGTCAGCTTCTTTTGAAACGCCTGAACGTTGCGATCGGAAAGCTCTATGGCACTGACTTGATAGCCGTTTCTTGCGAAATAGAGGCTGTATTCGCCCGCACCTGCGCCGATGTCCAAGATACGGTCATTCGGCTTTAAATACTGCTCGATGTAATGCACCGTCGTGAGAAATTCCACACGGGCGGCTTGCGAACGGTTCAGGCGGGTGTCTTCATTGAAGATCTCATAGGTTTTTGCAATCTGCGTAAACTCATCCTCAATCTTCGCAAGCTCAATAAAATCCATCTCAGACCTCGCCTGCGACTTCGGCGGCGGCTTTCAGACCGGCGGAGGATTCGTCCACGATGCCTTGCGCGGTGGAAAGCAACTGCTCCATCTTGTCAAAATCGTTGCGGAAGGCGTCAAGCAGTGTCGCAAAATCCTGCGAGGTGAGCGTCAGCTTCTCGTCTGCCTGCGCGAAAACGGTCTTCATCCGCTCGGCGGACGCGGCGGCGCGTTCTCTTGCCATGCGTTCGGTCATTTCAGCGCGGCGGTAGGCGGCAAGCTCCATTTCGTTGAAATTCGAAGGAGCTGCGGCGACAACGCTGGCCACGGGCGCCATCGGAGCGTTCAGCGCCGGTTCGGAAGGGGCGGGAACGTCTTCCGCAGACTGTGCCGCAGCTTCCTGCGCGGCGGTCAGTGCTTCTAACTGCGCTTTTGCCTCTGCCGCCTCTGCGCGCGCTGCCTCCAGCGCCTCCTGTAAACGGGCGTTTTCCTCGCGGAGCAGGCGGAGCGCTTTTTCGTGCTCTGTCGTCTGCGCCTGAATGAACTGTACCACATCGGTGCGGTTAAAGCCATGCAGCGCAGTGCGGAAATTTTCGATATTAACTGCCATTTTTGTTCCCTCACAATCCGAAAAATGCTTTTATTTTATTTATTATACCATGAGAAAGCGCGAAAAACAATATCCCGTATCGCTTTTTTGTCGCTTTCACCGGGAAGACAGCGAAAAGAAAACCGAAAAAATGGCTTTACTTTGACAATGGAATCTGCTATAATAATCGCGTTCAGAACAAGCGCCGGTGGCTCAATGGATAGAGCATCAGATTCCGGTTCTGAGGGTTGGGGGTTCGAGTCCCTTCCGGCGTGCCACGAAATAAACCTCTTTTGTCTGTTGGGCAAAAGAGGTTTATTTCAGTTATATTCGCCTTCGGCGAGTGATATTGCTTTGCAGTGATATTTGCGATGCAAGCGATATTGCCCGGCGGGGAGTGAATATCGTTTACCCAGTGTGCGCACTGGGTTCGCAATGACATAGTGGGAGGTTTGTGTGCAGTCGGAAGTTCCTGCACGGGCGGACAGAGTCGTCCGCCCCTACGGACGCGGATGGGCAACTATTAGATGTTACAAACTAATAGATGCTTTTCTAACAATGCATGTTATTCTGAAATGTCCTCACTTTTTGCATCAGTAACAGAGTGCTGTATTCTGTCATTGATTTGCTGTACTTTTTTTCGCATCGCGAAGAATTGCGTCAGCCAAATGCAAAGGTAAATCGCCCCAAAAATGCCGAAGTAGGAGAGAATACCCACGAGGCTGTGTTTCATCCAGCGTAAAAAATAAGCAATCGGAAATGTTGCCGCAGAACAAATGAGTAAATGCGTCACCGTCATGCGAAGTAAGCTCCAACGCTCTACCTCCCAAATGACGGAAGCTCCTGCCCAAGCAGCGCCGTAGAGCAAGGAGCATACTGCCTGTACCAAAACGGCATTCACTTCGCCGCCGCAGTCGGAGATCAATTCCGGAACGGTCGGATAATAATGACCGTCGGCAACGGCAAGCGAGATCAAGATCGTAATACAATAGCTGATCGCCAGCCCGAGCGGCGCGCCGAGAAGACAGCGGAAAAGGACTTTCTTTTTCATATTGACCTCCTTAGATTCCTAAAATTTTACGAATTTTTGCGACATAGCGCCTGGATACATAGGTGACAGTGCCGTTGGAAAGCGTGACGCAGATTGTCCCGACCAAGCGGAGATCGAATCCCTTCACTTTTTTCAGATTGATGATCTCTGAGTTGGAAATACGGACAAAGCTGTTTTTGACAAGGCGTTCCTCTAATTCGTATAGCCGGAGGCGAAGGGTATATTCGCCGTCCTCCGTTACCGCGAAAACCTTTCCGGCGGCTGCGTAAATGCGGATGATCTGCGGCTGCTCCAAGAGACATATGCTTTCCTCCCGAACGCCTGCCAACAGTGACGGCGTTTCCTCCGAAAGTCTTTTGACGAGCTGTTGAACTTCCTCCGTCATTTTGCCCGTGACGACAATGATCTTTGTCTCAGCACAGGTGCTGTCAAGCTTGATTTCTATCTGCAATTTTCATCTCCCCCTTTGCTATGACCATAGTATAATGAAAAACGAACGGCGCTTCAAGTGTTCTCGTACAGATGGTCGATTTGAGCGGATAAGTGGTCATGCCGGACGATAGAAAAGAAAAACTGACACCTTCCCGAAGAAAAGTGTCAGATTTGGGTGGAATATCTTCTTTGCGGTGAAAGAACGATTTATTTGAGTGTAGCTGCTGCTAATGAAAAAAAGCACGCCGAAGCGTGCTTTTTTCGTGGAGCTACTGGCCGGACTCGAACCGGCGACCTGCTGATTACGAATCAGCTGCTCTACCAACTGAGCCACAGTAGCATAATCGCTTGCGCGATTAGCGGATATTATGATACCGTATTTTTTATGTTTTGTCAAGACAAAAAGTGAAAAAACTTTACATTTTCTAAAAACAGCGGCACATAGATAAACTACATACCGCTGTTCGCTTTAAATATAGTTTTTCAGCGCGGCGAGCGCTTTTTTTTCGATGCGTGAGATCTGCACCTGTGAAACGCCGAGGATCTTTGAGGTCTTGTCCTGCGTTAAGCCGTGGAAAAACCGCAGCTTGATGACCATTTGCTCCCGCTCTGACAGGCACGCGATCGCCTCCCGTAATGCGATCCGTTCCACGATCTGCTCCTCCATTTCTCCGTCCGTCAAAACATCCTCCAGCGAGAAGCCGTCCTCCCCGCACTGCCGCTGGATGGATTCTGCCGCGCCCGTCGCGGTTTCCGCCGAGGCGATCTCCTCCGATTGTAGACCGGTCTCCGCGCTCAGCTCCATAAGCGTCGGTTCGCGTCCCAACTCGACCGTCAGCCTTGCCCGCGCGGCCCTGATCTGCCCGGCGCGCTCCTTGAGACTACGGCTGACCTTCACCGTGCCGTCATCCCGCAGAAAGCGGCGAATTTCTCCCGCGATCTTGGGCACGGCGTAGGTCGAAAACTGCGTGCCGTACTGAGGGTCAAAGCCCTCGACCGCCTTGAGAAAGCCGAGACAGCCAAGCTGATAAAGATCATCGGGATCAACGCCGCGCCCGAAATACCGCCTCGCGATCGACCAGATCAGTCCCGTGTTGCCGACAACAAGCGCCTCGCTTGCCTCGCGGTCGCCCTGCTTTGCCCGTTCGAGCAGTGCGCTTTGTTCTGCGATCACTTTTTCCCTCCGCGGCGGATGATCTTGCGCTTCATATGTACGGTCGTTCCCTTGCCCTTCGCGGAGGTCAGGCGGAACTCCGTCATAAAGCTCTCCATGATGGTTATGCCCATGCCCGAGCGCTCCTCACCGCCTGTGGTAAACATCGGCTTGCGTGCCTGCTCGACGTCCTCAATGCCGCAGCCGCGATCCTTCACGACGATATCCAGCACATTGTCGCCGAGGATGCGTGCTTTCAAAATGATCGGTCCGATGGTGTCGGGATAGGCGTGGACGATGCAATTCGTGACCGCCTCGGACACGGCGGTCTTGATATCGCCCAGCTCGTCCAGCGTCGGGTCAAGCTGGGCGGCAAAGCAGGCGACTGCCGCGCGCGCAAACGCCTCGTTGGATGACTTGCTCGGGAACTCCAAGCTCATGTAGTTTTCTCCCCTCATTTGGTACACTCCTCCTTGATTTCCGTGATCTTTTCAATTCCGGCGGCGCGCAGCACCTTATACGGCTGCGCCGGAATGTTCTGCAAAAGCAGCTTGCCCTGCAGGGTGTTCATCCGCCGCAGCGTATGCAGCACGACGGCGATGCCGCTCGAATCCATAAAACGTACCTCCTGAAAATCGAGGATACAGCGCAGCGGCATATACAGGTCGATCTTCTCCGAGATCGTCTGCATGATCTCTTTCGCGCAGTGATGGTCAATCTCTCCCGTCAGCGCGACGGTGAGCTGCCGATCCTGCACATAGCTTGTCAGATTCATTGTATGCTCCTCCCATTTGTACAAAAAAACGAACCCACGCGGGTCTTTCCCGTGTGGGTTCAGTATAAGCGATAAAGCTTGCGCGGTTTGTCGAAAGTGCTTTGCAGGTCGGACTTTTTCGCGTCAATCCGCAATCCAGCGCTCGGCAGGCCGGCGAATCGTGCGCAGCGTCTCATCGCGGAAGGTCGGCTCGATGCCTTCCACCAGTATTTCAACGGTACTGATCTCCGAAAGACCGCACATCGTCGCGACGATGGAGCGGACGGCAAGCGTCTCCTCCTCGGCATTGGCGCAACCGTCCAAGAATTCGCGGGTCAGATCGACCACGCAGTTGCCGTTCTCGATGCGCAGAGACAACAGCTTCGTACCGGCGGGAATACAGCTTTGCAGACCGTTTGTGCCTTCAAAGGTAAACAGCGCGTTGAGCAGCAGCTCGGCGGTTGTGCGCTCTCCGTCCAGCGGAAGAAGCTGCGGCACGGCGACTAAAAGACCGTCGTTTCCGCAGGTGGGGTAGAGGGTGACATCCAGCAGATCCTTGCTCGCGGGGACGGAGATCAGGCTTTCATCGCGGGAGATGCCGCTTAACAATTCCATACGGTAAAGCTTCTCAACCGGTGCGCCCGCGACCCAAAGGTCTACGGTGGTGATCTCAGGCAGCTCCGTCAGGGAATTGACAATCGAATAGACTGCCATGCGCTCCGCGGCATAGCTTTGCTCCAGATCGTTTAGAAATTCCGACGAGAGGTTGACGGTGCAAACACCGTTTTCCACGCTGATGCTCAGCAGCTCCGTCCCATCGGGAATGCAGGAGGTGAGCTGTCCGCGCTCTCTGCCGGAAAGAAGCTGCGAAATGATATAGGCGGGCTTATCCGCGCTGTCCATCGCCTCAACGCTCAGCGTCTCGCGCACGAGATAGCGCCGCTGTGCGTCAGGATAGTAGAGTGTGAGCATTTCCTCCTGCGGGAGCATGCCTGTGTCATGCAGGAAGATATCATTTTCCGAGAGAACCAGCGGTGCGTCCGCACCCGGCATGGTGATGCTGACACGCTGCACGGTGTCGAGCTGCAGGAGCGTCATGGCAATGCAGGTTGCGCAGAGGGAACGTTCGAGTGCATCGGCGCTCTGCCCATGCAGGACAA
>JAQXWB010000107.1 GCA_029225225.1 Bacillota bacterium
ACATATAAGTGGCTGGCATATATCGCCAAGTATCCGTAATCTCCGAATTTTTGATTTCAACCAAATTCAAAAATTCAAATTCAAGGAGATTACGACAATGACAAAACTTACATTAGAACAACAGGAATTATTATTTGCGAACGACTGCAAACTCATCAATCTGCGGTATGAATACCACGGTTACACCGGCACGGAGAAATGGGCGATTGTAACAGAACTGGCGGAAGAAGAATTGTGGGTTAAATACCCTGATGTTATCCGTCGGTACACTCCGTTCATTCTGCTTTCTATGGCTCAGGGCGAAGTGATTGACGAGTCATACAGAAACAACGATAAGTACGAAAAGCGAGCAAAAAGAACAATCGATGTGTATGGATATGAAGATGACATCTCTGAACAGTTCCACCGGGAACTGATTACTCCGTTTGTTGACCCGTTTGAGCAAGCGGAAGAAGAACGGATTGAGGAAGAAAAGGAACAGCTTCGCCAGTTAGAAATTGCAAAAGTCAGAAAGGTATTGGAAATGCTGAAACCTGTTCAGAGAGAACGACTGATAAAAGCGATTTTGTTAGGTATGAGTTCAAGAAAAATTGCAAAGGAAGAAGGAGTATATTACAGCGTTGTAGATAAGTCGATTGCTGCCGCAAGAAAAAATTTCAAGAAATTTTATGAAAACCTCTGATTTTGGGTGTGCATTTTGACCCCCTTTGTCCAAATGAGTGAAGGGGTTATTTCAAATCCGGATACGAAATGCACTTTCAAGACTAAATGAACAGAGAGGTTATACATATATGCAGAGAAAAGAAATTCAGCGTGGAGATTTATTCTACTACGATTTTGGAAAAAGGGAGGGGTCTGTCCAGTCGGGAGAGAGACCTGTAATGGTAATTCAGGCGGACAACTTTAATGCAAATGCTCCGACAATTATTGTTGCTGCTGTTACGGCTGTGATGAAAAAGAAGTATCTTCCTTCACACATCATTTTGGGTGAGGACTTCGGTCTGAAGAAGCCGTCAATGGTTCTTCTTGAACAGATACAGACCGTCAATAAGGATGAACTGACAGACTACATTGGTTCGGTAAACGATGAAAGGCTTTGGAAGCAAATTAACGCAGCTCTTAAAAAGACTTTCGGTTTATGGATTTACAACACAGACAGAAACGGAGATGTTCGTTGCTTATGCCCCAAGTGTCTGAGCGACTATATCCACGACCCAAACTATGTTGTCAGGCGTCTTGACCCGTTTGCGAAAAGCAAAGACCACTGCGATAAGTGCAATAACAGCGGTTGGGATTACATCGTTTATGACAAACGCACCTCGGTCAAAGGAAAGGGGTGCAGGAATGTCAAATAGCAGTGAAAAAAAGAAGCGTTACAACATTCCTCTTTGGTGTAAACCAAACCTGTCTATTGAGGAGGCGGCAGCTTATTCCGGTATTGGAATGGGAAAGCTTTATGAAATGACGGAAAGTCAGGATTGTCCTTTTGTTCTTTGGATTGGTAGCAGAAGAATGATTAAAAGGAAAGTCTTTGACGAGTTTATCGAAAGGCAATACTCGATTTAAGGAAAAAGTCAAGTCTGCGATGAGCCGATTCGCATAATTGGCGTACCGCAGACTTTTGAGTATGATGTAATCACCAAAGGCAAGGAGGTTACAGCGTATGTCTGACAAACAACTTAAATCCAAAATGTCGAGTGTCCCAATTTGGAAGAAGATGAACCTTACAGTTGAAGAAGCCTCGGAATATTCGGGCATTGGCGCATCAAAGATAAAAGAACTGTCGAATAGCGAAGATTGCCCTTTCGTTCTTTGGAACGGAGCAAAGCGATTGATTAAAAGAAAACAATTTGAGGAATACCTGTCATCGCAGTATTTCCTCTGATGGAGGTGGTGTTATGGGAAATAAGCAGGCTGAATTGAACAATTCAGGTAATCGGGTGGAAACCGTGCCGGTTTGGGTAAAGCCTTACCTTACGATTGATGAAGCGACCGCTTACACAGGCATAGGTAGAGACAAACTCTATGAGATGACAAGCCAAGAAAAATGCCCGTTCGTGCTGTGGGTAGGCAACAGACGAATGATAAAGAGACGAGTTTTTGATGAGTACATTGAGAAAATGTACTCAATATAGGAAGGAGGGCTTATGGACAACGGTGTTTTAGCTTACAGAGCCTTACTCGAAAAGCGTAAAGAAAAAGCTCCCTTTTGGGAGAAGAATGTTCTAACTGTTGAGGAAGCAGCCGAGTACACCGGTATAGGTAGGACAAAAATCAGGCAAATCATAATGAAGGGTGATTGTCCCTTTGCTGTCACTAACGGTGTTCAGGTCTGTGTAATCCGAGACAAATTTATTGATTATCTTGATAAGCAATTTCGCATTTAAGGGAGGAAAAATTATGCCAAGAACAAAAAGAAAAGACAAATCAAGAGTAGTGCTTCGTACAGGCGAATCACAGAGAGCCGATGGTACATACCATTTCAGTTGGACTGACGCCAACCACAAAAGGCGTTATGTGTATGCCAAGACACTTGATGAACTGCGATACAAAGAGGAACAAATCGCAAAAGACAAGAGCGATGGCATTAAGGCAGAAGCTCGTTACACAACGGTCAATGACATATATGAGCTTTGGAAGGATTTGAAGCGAGGACTGAAAAACAACACCTTTGAAAACTACAAGTATATGTATGAGACCTTTGTCCGTCATCAGATAGGCTCAAAGACTGTATCTTCTCTGAGAAAAACAGATATAAAGAGGTTCTATAATTACCTTGCAGACGAACGCCATCTGAAGCCGGCAACCATTGATAATATTCATACGGTTCTCCATCAGATTTTGGATATGGCGGTCGATGATGACTACATCAGGAATAACCCGTCAAACAATGTGCTTAAAGAGTTGAAACAGTCCCATTGTTTTCAGACCGAGAAGCGTAGAGCCTTAACAAAGCCGGAGCAAGAGTTGTTTCTTGACTATCTGAAAAACTCTCCGACATCAAAGTATTGGTATCCGGTGTTTGCGGTTATGATTGGGACGGGACTTCGTGTTGGTGAGGTTACAGGGTTAAGATGGTGCGATATTGATTTGGAAGAAGGTATCATTGATGTGAACCACACGCTGGTTTACTACGACCACCGTACCGAGGGCAGTAAGCGTGGCTGTTACTTCAATGTTAATACGACAAAAACTCCGGCAGGAAGAAGAAAAGTGCCTATGCTCGGTTTCGTCAAAGAAGCATTCTTAATGGAAAAGGAAAGGCAGGAAATGCTCGACCTTCACTGCGAAGCGACTGTCGATGGATATACCGATTTTATCTTCATCAACCGTTTTGGTCAGCCGCAACATCAGGCAACCCTGAACAAAGCAATCCGCCGCATTATTCGTGACTGCAACGACGAGCAGTTATTGAAAGATGAAAACGCAGAAGTATTGCTCCCGCATTTTAGCTGTCATTCTTTAAGGCACACTTTCACAACAAGAATGTGCGAAGCGGGGGTAAATGTTAAGGTCATTCAGGACACGCTCGGTCATAAAGATATTTCAACTACGCTTAACATCTATACCGATGTAACGAAGGAACTGAGGAAGTCCGAATTTGAAGGTCTTGACTCCTACTTCAAAAATGAGTATAATAAAGTGTCGGTTTGACAGATTAAATTGATACGGACTTCATAGTTGGTGGATTAGAGCATTTACATCATTTACATCAATTTTTACACAAAGCCCCCACGAAACTAATCGAAAATAAAGTAAAGTAGGATTTTGAAAAAATCTGATTTGCGACTTATTTTGAACTATGTTGGGTTATAGTAAGAATTGAAACGATGTCCTAAATCGTCCCAACAATGAAGCCGCTTGATATGCCAAAGACCGAAAAGAAGCCCGAAGATGCTGCCAAGGAAGGGATTATCGGCGGCGTTGAGGCTCAGGTTGCCATCGAGATTAAGGACGAGCCTTTCGACTTTTCGAAGGTGCAGATCGAGCCGCTGTTTGCCGATAGCGTCGACTTTGAGACCTTCTCTAAGTCCGATTTTCGCACGGTGAAGGTGCTTGCCTGCGAAGCTGTGCCGAAGTCTAAGAAGCTCCTAAAGTTTACGCTTGATGACGGAACCGGCGAGAACAGGACGATTCTGAGCGGTATCCATGCTTATTATGAGCCGGAGGAGCTGGTCGGAAAGACCTGCATTGCCATTACCAACCTCCCGCCCAGACCGATGATGGGGATTGAATCCTGCGGTATGCTGATTTCCGCAGTGCACCAAGAGAACGGCGAGGAGAAGCTGCACCTGCTGATGGTCGATCCGCATATCCCGGCAGGCGCGAAGCTCTATTGATAATCAATGTAATATATGAACTGAGACAGCCCCGCGGGCAGAAACCATGCGGGGCTGTCTGCATCATTGTGATAATAAGTATACCGCGTCACTGCGCTTCTCGTAATGACAAGTTTATTAAGGAACCTCTGAATAAATCTGCAAGAGCGGTCGGCGAGAGATTTTGTCGCAAATTGAGGTTGAAAAACCGCAGGAATACTTTGCGTATTTCAAGGTTTTTCAACCGAAAAGTTGCGGCAAAAGATCCGCCGAGTGCCGCAGCCGATTTGTTCAGAGGTTCCTTAAATTTGATAAAAAGCTTTCATAGCTTTTTATAGCACCGAAGGTGCGTCAAAGCGCTTGCGACGTGGCAATCTGTTGCTGCTGGTTTGTACGCGGTCGGTTGTTCCTGCGCATGCGGACTGAGCCGTCCGTTGCTATGGATGGCGCAAATTTGACTGTATGATCAGAGTCATTTTGGGCAGAAGCGTGTGAGTACGTCCACTTTCTATTGTGCGTATTATCCAATTTGGACGGGTGGGTTTTGTCGAATTCTCCAAAGTTTGTTTCGACCTATTGACAACCGGAAAAAAGTGGCGTATCTTGAGAATGTAAAAAGAAGTAAGCGTTTACATTTGCGCTGTGATTGAAGTGAGCTGGGGTGGAATGATTAAGCAAGAAGCGAATATTTATGAGATAGCGAAAGAGGCAGGCGTTTCTATCGCGACGGTTTCGCGCGTAATGAACCATTCTACCACGGTCAGCGAAAAGAACACAGAGCGTGTCCTTGCTGCGGTAAAGAAGCTCAACTATGTGCCGAATATTGCCGCCCGTAGTCTGAGCACCTCCACTTCGACCTCTGTCGGTGTTGTGATCCCCGATATCAGCAACCCGTTCTTTTCTCAGCTTTTGCAAGGCATCACACTTGCTGCCGACGAGATGGGCTTAAATATTTTCCTGTTCGGCACGAATGAGAGCTCCGAAAGAGAGCATAAGGTTTTAGACTCTATGCGTGAACATCGGCTTCGCGGTGTGATCATCACCCCTGTTTCTGCGGAAGACGGAGAGACGCTTTATCGGCTGCATAACTTTGAGGCGCTTGGCATTCCCGTAGTTCTCCTTGACCGTGAGGTTGACAGCAGCGCGTTCGACCGTGTCGTCACTGCGGACGATGAGGGTGTATTCCTCGCAGTCAATGAATTGATTCGCATCGGGCACAGGAGAATTGCCATTATTACGGGCCCGGAAGCTTCAAGACCCGGTCACGAACGTTTTCGTGGATATTGCCGCGCGATGGAAGAAAACCACATTCCGCTGCGCGAGGAATACATTCGAAAAGGTGACTTCATGGTACAATGCGCTTATGAGCAGACTCTTGCGCTGTGCGCGCTGCCTGAGCCGCCCACGGCGATCTTCGCTTCAAACAATATGACGACCTATGGCTGCCTGAAGGCGTTTGGGGAATTGGGGCTGCGCATCGGTGAGGACATTGCACTGATTGGCTTTGACGATATCGAAGAGCTGCGCTGGCTGAATTACAATGTCTCGGTCGTCAGCCGCGATGTTCCTAAGATGGGCGAACAGGCGATGCGGCATTTAATGTCCCGCTTTGAAAATGAAATAAGACCGGAGCAGGGGACGCGCACTTGCTTGCCGACGGAATTGATTTTGCGCGGTTCAGAATGTCTTCCAAGGACGAGACTGTAAAAAAGTGAGGCAACGAGTCATCAAACGGAATTTCACCTTTTCGACCAGTTGCCTTTCTTTGGTTTGAAATCTGTAAGCCCTTACATTCCTTACATATGCAAAAAGAGACATAGCTTTTAGTACTTTTTCAGATTTGATTGGAGGAGAGCAAATTGACGAAGAAAGTAACGGTATTCGGTAGTTTTGTTGTTGACCTGATGGGTAGAACTCCGCATCTCCCGGTTCCGGGCGAGACGGTGAAGGGCAGCTTCTTTAAACAGGGCGCCGGCGGTAAAGGCTTCAATCAGGGAATTGCCGCGCACAAGTCCGGCGGCAATGTCGTCATGATTACAAAGCTCGGCAGAGATTCCATGGCAGAGGTTGCGCTGAACGCCATGGAGGAGGTTGGGCTTTCCAAGGATTATCTTTTCTACAACGATGAGGTTGCCACCGGTATAGCGCTGATCCTTGTGGACGAGAACACCAGTCAGAATGAGATCGTGATTGTGCCCGGCGCGTGCAGCACCATTACGGAGGAAGACATTGCGAGCGTAGAAGCGCAGATCAAGGACTCCGCGTATGTCCTGCTTCAGCTTGAGGTCAATCAGGACGCAAATGAGAGAGTCGCAAAGATCGCGAAGGAGAACGGCGTTCGTGTGATCATCAACACCGCGCCGTACCAGCCGATCACGGACGATTTCCTGAAGGGCGCTTACCTTGTCACGCCGAATGAGGTCGAGGCAGAGGAACTGACGGGTGTCCCCGTGAATGATCTAGAGAGCGCAAATAAGGCTGCGCAGGTCTTCTTTGACAAGGGCGTGCAGAATGTGCTGATCACGCTTGGCAGCCGCGGCGTTTATGTCAATTCCAACGGCAGAGCGGAGATCATTCCCGCTTTCCATGTCAAGGCGATTGACACCACCGGCGCGGGCGATGCCTTTAACGGCGGCTTGCTGACGGCGCTGTCCGAGGGCAAGGAGCTTTGGGAAGCGGCGAGATTTGCAAACGCATTGGCAGCGCTGTCCGTCCAAAAGCTCGGCACTACGCCTTCCATGCCGACGAGAGCGGAGATTGACGCGTTCCTCGCAGAGCACGCCGAATAACCGCGACGGCTTCCGCTCCAAAAAGCGGCAAAAAATTTACGATGGGTACCCATCGTTCATCATTCCTTCGGAATGATGAATGGTTATTGCATGGATATCAATTTTTTGAAGGAGGAAGAAAGATGCTTAGAGGAATTCCTGATATTATCGGCTCCGATTTGCTGAAAGCACTTGCCGATACCGGACACGGTGATCTGATCGTTATCGCCGATCATTTCTATCCGCCGGTTACCAAATCTCCGAATGCCATCAGCATTCAAGCCAAAGGCAACACAGCCGCCGAGATGGTTGATGCGATTTTGCAGCTTGTACCGCTGGATGTGGACTACTGCGAGCATCCCATTGAGTACATGGTGCCCGATGCGGATTCCGGCGTTGTTCTCAAGGAAAACAAGGTGTGGGACGACACCATCGCCGCCGTCGTAAAGCACGGCTACGATGCAAAGTGCGTCGGCGAAATCGAGCGCACGAAGTTCTATGAAAAGGCGAAAAACGCCTATGTCACGGTTTGCACCAGCGAGCGCCTGCCTTACGGCTGCATCATTCTGCAAAAGGGCGTTATGTGATCCCGGAGCGCGGCTCCGCTTACTTACGGATGTCTTTGCACATCGCAAATCTAATATAGGAATTTAGGAGGAAAAACAATGAAAAAGGTACTCGCATTGATCCTTGCCCTCGTCATGGTCGCTGCTCTGTTCGCAGGCTGCGCGGGCGATGAGGACAAACCCGCCGAAGGCAATGACGGCGCAAAGAGCTACAAGATCATCTATGTTACCCCGTCCACCGCATCCGACTTCTGGTCTCAGGTTGAGACCGGCATCAAGCAGGCCACCAAGGACTACGAAGCAAAGCTCGGCATCAAGATCGACTACTCCGTCATGGGCCCCGCGCAGGAAGCTGACGCTGAAGGCTATGTCAAGGCTTTCGAGAACGCAATCGCTGCGAAGCCCGATGCCATCCTCACCGCAACGCTGAACATTGACCCGACCGTCCCCAAGGCAAAGGAAGCACATGACGCAGGCATCGTTCTGAACTTCGTCAACTGCGGCCTCGGCAACGGCAACGACGGCGCTTATGCCGAATACTACAACGAGTTCTACTACTGCTCCAACACCACCATCGGTGAGATGGCTGCTGAGGCGTTCCTTGCCGCGATGGAAAAGGAAGGACTCTCCACTGATGCCGGCGTCATCGGCATGCAGATGAACATGGAAAACGCTGCGCTCGACTTCAGAATGCAGGGCTTCGCGGATTACATGGCTGCAAACGCTCCCGCTCTGACGCTGACCGACATCCAGTACAACGGCAACGACTCCGCTGACGCACAGGCTGACGCAGAAGGCACCATCTCCACCTACAGCTCCGACCTCATCGGCATCTATGCCGGTAACAACGTTACCTGCGACGGCGTTTGCGCTGCGCTCCGTAACGCTGACATGAAGGACGGCGTTGTCTCCGTTGGTGTTGACTCCGACGACATCGAGATCGCTGCATTGAAGGACGGCTATCTGTCCGCTATCATCGTGCAGGACGCTTTCACCCAGGGCTACAGAACCATGGAGAATGCGATCCGCACCCTCACCGAGGGCAAGAACCCCGAGGCTGAGCAGCAGGTCAACATCCCGCCCGTCATCGTCACTGCCGACAACATCGACAGCGAAGAGATCCAGTTCATGATGTCCCCGTATGTCAAGTAATTATCGTCTGAATTAAAGGATTGAACCAAATTATAAAGGTCGTTGCGGGCCGTTTTGTCCGCAACGACCCCGCCAAAAGAGAATGAGGGTGTAGCAATGCAGGATACCATCTTAAAAATAGAACATGTCAGCAAGTTCTATCCCGGCGTTACCGCACTGAATGATGTGAGCTTCACCTTGCAAAAGGGAGAGGTTCGTGCATTGGTCGGGGAGAACGGTGCCGGAAAATCCACTCTGATCAAGTGTATCATGGGTGTTGAGAAACCGAATCAGGGTAAGATCAGCATGAATTATAACGGCGAATGGGTTGTGAATGCCAACGCCGTTGAAGCGCAGGCGCATGGCGTTTTTGCGAACTACCAGCATGTCAACATCGCGCCCGATCTCAGCATCGCAGAGAATTATTTCCTCGGTCGTCAGCCCAAAAACGCATTGGGTATGGTCGACTGGAAGAAAATGGCGCAGGACAGCAAGAAAATCATCGACAAATTTGAAATGGGTGTAGACCCGCTGGAAAAGATCCGAGAGCTGCCCATCGCAATGCAGGCGATGGTCACGATCAGCAAAATTTCTGTAAACGAAGATATCCGTATCGTTATCTTTGACGAGCCGACGGCTCTTCTGGAAAACGAAAAGGTTGATATACTGTTCCGCTTCATTGCGGAGCTGAAGGCACGCGGCGTCAGCATTATCTACATCTCTCATCGCTTGGAGGAGATCATGCAGATTTGCGACAGCGTTACGATCCTGAAGGACGGCACTTATGTAGACACGTTGCCGATTGAATCGGTCACAAAGGATTCGCTGATTCAGAAGATGGTCGGCCGTCCGGCGACTGATATTTACAACATCGCGCATTTTGAGCCGGGCGAAGAACTGCTCCGTGTGGAAAACTTCTCCGACACGAGCCACTTTAAGAACATTGATTTCAGCCTGCATCAGGGTGAGATCTTGGGCTTTTTCGGATTGGTCGGAGCGGGCAGAAGCGAGATCATGCGCGCCCTGACCGGCGTGGAGAAGCGACTGACCGGCGATGTTTATCTGCGCGGCAAGAAGGCAAACATCAAGAATCCCACGGATGCTTTGCACAGCGGCATCGGCTTCCTGACCGAAGACCGCCGTGCGGACGGGTGCGCGCTGAAATTGGATATCAAGACCAATGTCAACATGAGCTCGTATGATATGATCAGCACCGGCGGCTTTGTAAACCTGCGCAAGGAAACCAAGCGCGCGCAGGAGTATTCCAAAAATGTGAACGTGAAAACACCTTCGATCTCTCAGCTTGTCGGCAATCTCTCCGGCGGCAACCAGCAGAAGGTGGTTATCGCAAAGCTGCTCTGCCGCGATCCCGAGATCCTGATCTTTGACGAACCGACCGTCGGTATTGACGTCGGCGCAAAGCAAGAAATCTTTAAGCTGATTGAGGGCTTAACGGCACAGGGACGCGGCGTGATTCTGATTTCGTCTTATTTGCCTGAGGTTATGGGCTTGTCTGACCGCCTGATCGTGATGGCGCAGGGCAAGATCACCGCAGAGTATGATAAGGAAGCACTGAAAACCCTCACCGAAGAGGATGTTCTGCGAATGGCATCCATTGAAGATTAAGAGGAGAGATTACTATGACCACTACTACTAAGACAAAAACCTCAAGCCCGCTCACCCGTATGGTAAAGCGTTCTGAGTTTACCATCGGCCTCGTCGTCATCGCGCTGTTCCTGTTGGCTTTCTTTGGCTCGGACACTTTCAAGACGCAGTATAACCTTATGAACCTCACGAAACAGGGCGCGATCGTCGGCGTTCTGGCAGTGGCGCAGACGCTTATCATCATCACCGGCGGCATCGACATTTCCGGCGGCGCGATTGCCGGTCTTGGCTGCATGAGCATGGCGCTGATGATTCGTGCAGGTCAGCCGGTCTGGCTTGCCATTATTCTGAACTTTGTCGTTTGTATCGTTTGCGGCTTTATCAACGGCGTTATCATCTTCGACCTGAACGTTCCCGCGATGATCGCGACCCTCGGCACGCAGACCATCTACCGCGGCATTTTGAAGCTTGCCTGTTCCGGCAACTCCGTCTCCTTCTTTGAGGCGGACGGTAAGACCTTTATCAAGCTCTTCGAAAAGATCGGCGACTACAATGTCTTCGGCTTCCTGCCGATCCTCGCCTGTATCTGGATTCTCGTGGCTGTCGTGGCCTTCCTTGTCCTACGGTATACCGTTTTCGGTCGTGACCTCTTCGTCATCGGCTCCGGTATCGAGGTCGCACGTCTGTCCGGTATCAAGGTTCGCAAGACCTTCTATATGGTCTATTCCGTTGCGGGCCTCATCTACGGCGTTGCCGCGATGATGTTCGCCGGCCGTATCCTCCGCGCAATGCCGAACACCGGCGAAGGCTATGACATGAACGCCATTGCCGCTGCCGTCATCGGCGGTGCGTCTCTGGCAGGCGGCCGCGGCGCGATCACCGGCACCTTCATCGGCACACTGCTGATGGCTGTTATTGAGAACGCCGGTAAGTCCCGCCCGTTTGGCATTGAAATCAGCGACTACATCCTTGAGGTCATCACCGGTATCCTCATCATTGCCGCAGTCGCAATGGACATGATCAAGACCCGCAAGAAGGCTTGACCATTCTGCGAATTTCAAACTGTAGCAATCCCTTTTCCAACATGATAGTATGACAGACTCCCGCGCAAAATGCAAAAGCCTGCATTTTGCGCGGGAGCTTTTTAAGGAAGATTGACGCTTCCTTTGCCGTGTGCTACAATGTATTTTGAAAAACCACGGAAGAGACTTCCGCGCAAGGAGAGAGAAAAGTATGTGGATCTTATTTGCGTTTGGCTCTGCGATTTTTGCGGGAATTACCTCAGTGCTGGCGAAGTGTGGAATACGAAAAACCGATTCTACGGTCGCAACGGCAATCCGCACGGTTGTAGTGCTGATTTTTTCGTGGATCATGGTATTTGTTGTCGGGTCGCAGAAGCAAATTGCTGCCATTGAGTGGAAGACATTGCTTTTCCTGATTCTTTCGGGCTTGGCTACCGGAGGGTCTTGGCTTTGTTATTTCAAAGCGCTGCAGCTTGGCAACATCAATAAAGTCGTGCCGATTGACAAATCCAGCACGGTTTTGACCGTCCTGCTGGCAACCATTTTCCTGCATGAAAAGATGACATTTCCGAAGGCGGTCGGCGTTTTGCTCCTCGGCGTCGGAACCTTCTTGATGATAGAGAAGAAGGATGCTGCGCCCAAAGAGAGCAAGAAAGCAAATTGGTTGATCTATGCAATCGGCTCTGCCGTGTTCGCAAGTCTTACGGCGATCCTCGGGAAGGTGGGTATTTCCGGCGTGGAGTCCAACTTGGGCACTGCGATTCGCACCGGCGTCGTCTTAGTTATGGCATGGATCATGGTGTTTGTGACGGGAAAGCAGCGTACCATCAAGACGATTTCAAAAAAGGAGCTTGGCTTTATTTGCCTTTCCGGTCTGGCCACCGGCGCATCTTGGCTCTGTTATTATAAGGCGCTGCAGGACGGACTTGCCGGTGTTGTTGTTCCCATTGACAAGCTCAGTATCTTGGTGACGGTGGCGTTTTCCTATTTTGTGTTTCATGAACGGTTGTCAAAAAAATCTGCCCTCGGGCTTGTGGCAATCGTATCGGGTACGCTGATTATGCTGCTTCCGTAAGCGCACGGCTGTTGCAGCCGCGAAGAAAAAGGCTCCGATTTCCATGCAGGTTGTGGAAATCGGAGCCTTTTGCTCATAGGGAAAAATCCAAATCGTCACATTTGGTGAAATCTTTGGGCTTCATCCGCGTAGGAATGCGCTTCAGCGGGTCATATTTGAATTTGCGGCAGCGGTGGCAGGAGGCAACGATGCCTTTTTTTGCGCAGAGGCAGGTAGTCTCGTCAATCTTTCCCGCATGGACGCAATAGGAGCAGAATCGGTCAATTTTTTTGCGAAACAGCATGGCTTTTCACCTCAATGATCATTATACCGTATTCTGTTGAAGATTTCCACCCCATTTTTGACGAATTTGCGGGAAAAAGATACAGAATGCGGCGACGATACCCGCACAGACGGCAAGCAGCGGCGTCGGAGAGAGGAAAAGCCGAACAAACAGTACGGAGAGCATCCCGTGCAGGAGCTTGGAGGCAAAGTAGCCCCTCGGCCGCAAATGCGCGGGCTTCCAAAAGCTTATGGATTGCAGATGCACGCAAATGCCGCCCCAGCCCATCAAAAAAGCTGCAAGCTCCTCCGCGTGAGAGCACGCAGTAAGACGAACGACACCGCCGGACAGCTCAAAAAAGCCGCAGAGCATCGCGCTTAGGGTCTGTGCCGGAAGGAAGGGAAGCGCCCTTTGCATCAGACGCAGAAGTCCGCTTGTCTCAAAAAGCGCGAGCACAACGGAAAAAAAGACGATCAAACCGCTGATTTGCAGGAGAGAAGCGCAGGATGTTGAAATAGCGTCCAAAAAACCGCGTTGCTCGGTCTGCTTTGCATCGACGCGGCGAATTGTTAGGCGTTCCTTCTCCGTCACACGAAGCAATGCGCCGCAGCACAGCGCGGCAAGAATATGCGCAAGAAAGAGCAGCGCGCCCGATTGGATGCTGTGGAGCACCGTACCGCCGATGACCCCAAAAAAGAACGCGGGGCCTGAGTTGTTGCAAAACAGCAGCAGGCGTTCTGTCTCACGTTTGGAAAGAACACCGTCTTGATACAGGCGCACGGCGCAGGAGACGCCGACAGGATAACCGCCCATAAAGCTTAATAACAGCGGTGTCATACAGCTTCCGCGCAGACCGAAACAGGCGGACATCAGTCGGTCTGCCACGCGGGACGGTTGCCTCGCGGAGCGAATGCCGAGGAAGTAATTGGTCAGAACGAAAAACGGAAAAAGTGCCGGAATGACCGACGTGCCGCAAATACGCAAGCCCTCCCTGACAGCCTCCGCAGCTTCTGAGGAGAAGCAAAGGAGCGCCGCAATGCCGAGAACGGGAAAAATATAACGAAGATTACGTTTCACAAGCATCACCTGTTTGAATATATGCACAACAAGGAAAGAATGAACTCCTTCCGCATAGAATGTTTGCAGGCAGGTGAGCAAAATGAAGAAGCATTTCACGAACACGGTCAGCGATAAGCTTGCGATCCCCTCTGAGACGCTGAGCGAGACTCCTTTTGTGATACTTCGAGGGAAAAGGCGGGTCTGTATCGAGAATCATCGCGGCGTTACGCAATATGAGGATACGCTTGTTCAGGTAGCCGTGAAGCATGGAAGTATTCGCATTGCCGGCTTTGGGCTTTCGATTGTCAGCATGAGTAAAAACACGTTGGAAATCTGCGGTACGATCCGCGCGGTGGAATTGGAGTGAAGCCTATGAACCCCGTCATTCGTTTTTTGCGCGGAGAGCTCCGCGTCTGCATTTCCGGCGCATATGTGGAGCGGTGTTTCAATCTGCTTGCGGAGGAAGGAATTGTTTTTTGGGATTTGTGCCGCAAGGACGAGCTGCGAATCGAGCTCTCCCTGTTGTCGAAAGAGAAAAAGAGGCTCGAAGCGCTGGCCATACGCAGCTTTTGCACCGTGGAGTTCCTACGCGAACGCGGACTTTTGCAAACGCTCAGACCCCTTCGTGCGCGTCCGATTTTGGCGTTCGGTGCAGCGGCTGTGATAGGTCTGACCTTTTTTTTGCAGTCCTTTGTTTGGGTGATTACCGTCGAGGGCGAGGAGACGGTGCATGAGGAAACCGTTCTTCGGCAGCTGGAGGAGCTTGGAATTTGCTTCGGCACATGGGCACCTTCGGTGGATTCGCAGATGACAAGAGCGCAGATGCTCAACCGCGTACCAGAGCTTTCATGGCTCGCGGTCAATCGGACGGGTGGGAAGCTGACCGTTCTCGTCACGGAGCGCAGCGTTGCCTCCTCCGAAAAGCCGCCCTATGCCGCCGGGTCAATTGTCGCCCTGCGCGACGGTGTGATCACGGATTATCGCATTTTAGAGGGAATGCGCCTGTGTAAACGCGGCGACGCGGTCAAAGCGGGGCAAATTCTCGTCTCCGGCTATGAGGATTACGGTCTTTATCTGCGCGCCGTCTGCGCAGATGCGGAGATCTATGCGCAGACGTGGCACAACGGAACGGTCGTTATGCCTGCACAGCGTACCGAAAAAAGCTATACAGGCAGAGAATGGACGCAGATTTCGCTGATCGTCGGAAGAAAAAGAATAAATTTATGCGGAAACAGTGGAATTTACACAGGCAGTTGTGATAAAATGATAGACGTGAAGAAAGTAACGCTTGCGGGTTATACTTTTCCTGTGACCATCGAAACGGCGACCTATCGGGAATATGAGGAAAAAAACGTCACAGTCGATGCCGATGCCGCACATAACGCACTTTCTGAGGCGTGGCAGCGTCAGACGCGCTCTGCCATGATTGCCGGAACGATAGAGCAGACGGAGGAAAGCTTTTTAGAAAGCGGCGGTCTGTATGTTCTGCAAGCAAAAAGCACCTGCAATGAAATGATTGCGCGCCTCGTCCCCATCGAGGAGCCATACAAAGGAGAAAGCAATGAGTGAACGAATCATCAATGCCGAACGGATTGAGCAGATCATCAATGTGTTTGGCTCGTTTGATGAAAACATCAAACGCATTGAGCAGACCTACGGCGTTAAGATCACCAATCGGGGGACGGAGCTGAAGGTCAGCGGAGAGGAGGAGGCTGCCGACCGCGCCGCGCGCGCCATTGAAGGCCTGCTGACGCTTGCCGCTAAGGGCGAGCCCATCGACGAGCAGAAGGTGCGCTAT
>JAQXWB010000108.1 GCA_029225225.1 Bacillota bacterium
GCGTTCTATCTTGCGAATCTCGATCGCGAGGTAGGAAAAGAGTACCGCATGCAGTGGCGTGAGGAAAAGTCCAATTGGAGCGCATACCACACCATCGCGGAAGGCGCAGAGGAACTGTTTGCGCTGAACTTCTATGTCAAGGGCGGCACTTCTTGTGAGCATAACTGGGTTGCAGGCACTGCTGTTGCTCCTACCTGTGAGGCTGCCGGCTATACTCCGTATACCTGCTCTCTCTGCGACGCAACCAAGAAGGAAGCCGGCGATCCCGCGCTCGGCCATGACTGGGTTGCCGATGCTGCCAACAGCGAGGATCCCACCTGCACCGCTGCAGGCGTGAATGCATTTGCATGCTCTCGCTGTGACGCGACCAAGACCGAAGTCGGCGATCCCGCGCTCGGTCATATTGACGCCGATGAAAACGACACCTGCGATCGCTGCGGCAAGGATCTCGCCGAAGTCGGCTATGTCGTAGCGGATTCCGTCGCAGTCGGCGACAAGATCGTTATCGTTGCGGCGCACAGCTCCGGTACCTATGCGGTTTGGAACGACTTATCCGTCAACAACGCCTTGAACGCAAAGGCTGTTACCCTTGATGGCAACGAGGTTGTCGTCGAGGACGATACGATCGTTTGGGAAGTCGTTGCAGGCTCCGAAGAAGGCACCTTCATGCTGAAGGGGTCTGATGGCAATTACATGGCATACAAGACGACCGAGAGCAGCACTTTACTGAGGACTGCCGATGCAGGAACTGACTTTGAGATCACCTGCGGAAAAGGTACATCCAGACTTATGGCTGCGTTGGAGGTTATGGCCGACAGAGGCATTTGCTTCCGTAAACCTAACGATACTAATGTTCCTCAGTTCCGTATGTACAAGACTAGCAATACCTCAGCCGATTATAGCTGGGATATCACCATTTACAAGCTGGGCTAATAACAATCCGGATTTGTAAAACAAATACTTGGGTAGGAGGGGCTTCCCCCTCCTACCCGTTTACTTTGTAGTAATCTGTTCTCCGGCTCCAGCTGTCAGTGTTGGCACTTGCATTTTACGCAAAATCTGTTAGAATGGTAACGTCCAAAAAAACGAAGGAGGACACTGCCATGCAGGTATGGAATCGCAAGGAAGTAATTGAAACGCCGGAGGTCGGCGCGGGGGCGATGCGGTTTGCCTACGAGAATCCCGTCGGCAGAGCGCTGACAAAGGCGATCCTGTGCAGAAGCTACGTCTCAAACCTTTATGCCGCGTGGCAGAAATCCCGCCTTTCAAAGGGAAAGGTGCGGAAATTCATCGCGCAGTATCATATCTCCTTGGAGGACTGCACCGCGCAGGAATTTCCGAACTTTAATGCCTTTTTTACGCGGCAGAGAAAAAATTATGTCAACCAAACGACGGAAAAGGAGCTGCCTGCCATTGCGGATTCCAAGCTGACCGCGCTCCCAATCGACAAAAACCATGTGTTCACGGTCAAGGGCGTGCAGTATACCGCCGCCGAGCTGCTGGAAAACGAGAAGCTTGCGGCGGAGTATGCGGGAGGAACCTGCCTGATCTTCCGCCTGTCGCCCGACGATTATCACCGCTACGTCTATCCGGATGCGGGCACGCAGGAAAAAACGGTTGCAATCAAGGGCGTTTTGCATAGCGTCAACCCGATTGCCGGCTCTCTCGGTGTTTACCGGAGAAACGCCCGTCGCTATACCGTTTTGCATACCGCGCATTTCGGCGATGTGGTGCAGATGGAGGTCGGTGCGCTGTTGGTCGGCAAAATATGCAACCATAACGAAGCTGAGGGAAGCTTTGCAAAATTAGAGGAAAAGGGCTATTTTGAATACGGCGGTTCGACGGTAATTCTCCTGCTGAAAAAGGATGCCATAACAGTCGATGCCGACATTTTGCAGTATTCCGCAAAGGGCATTGAGACAAAGGTAAAAATCGGCGAACGTATTGCGGCACAAAATCTGTAGTCAGGGGACCTGTCCCCGCCGTTCCGCGAAGCGGCGGACGGTACGGACGAACAAGCTTGTAGGCAGTGGGTGGTTCTTTGAGATTGTCACGCCTCGTTCCTCGGCTCGCAATGACAGATAGGGCAGCTTCACCGTGTCATTGCGAGGCGCTTGCGCCGTGGCAATCTCAGGTCGGAGTTTTGTACACACTCGGTAGTTCCTGCACCTGCGGGGACATGTCCCCGCCCTACATGAGGCTGCATTACGATGAGCGGAAAGGAGATTTATGATATGAGCTACAAGTTTTTTCAAAACCGTGACTGCGAGTATTTCCCCTGCCATACCGGTATGGACAGCGCGGACTTTAACTGCCTATTCTGCTATTGCCCGCTCTATGCCCTTGCGGAGCGCTGCGGCGGTAATTATATCTACACCCCGGCGGGAATTAAGGATTGCTCTGCCTGCCTGATTCCGCACCGCAGGGAGAATTATGATAAAATTTGCGCGCGCTTTTCCGAAATTGCGGCGCTGTGCAGAAAATCGGTCACATCGGAATGAATTTTGCAAAATTCCGCAAAAAAATGAAAATAGGGCTTGCTTTTTTTAAAAATATCGCTACAATGATATCGACAATACGATGCTGTTGGGAGTAGGAGCAGTGCGTTAAGTACCGGTTGGATGGGAGGTTGCCGCCGGGCGAAGGAAAGTCCCCGCTTTCCGCGATACTGCGACCGCAACCGCCTGCGCATGATGCCCGCCAAGGGGCATAGCATCGTACATAGTTTCAACCTCCTCCAAATTTTAAGGAGGAATTTTTTATGTCCAAAAACAACACCCTTTTCGGCACCTTCTCTGTCAAACGCATTGCAATCGACGCGGTTCTGATCGCCATGTTCTTCGGACTGTCGCTGCTGTCCGTGGAGATCGGCGGCATCAAGCTCACTTTTGCGTCCTTGCCCACCATGATTTGCGCGATGCTCTTCGGCCCGATTGACGGCTTTCTTGTCGGCTTCCTCGGCGCGTTCTTGGAGCAGATGCTCAAATATGGCTTCACAACGACAACCCTGCTGTGGGTACTGCCGCCGGCGATCCGCGGTCTGTTTATCGGTGGATGTGCCCTTCTGCTGAAGAAACATATGTCTGTGGATGCCATCTTGCAAAATAAGCGCCCGTATGTCTATTTCGTGATCTGCGTCATTTCGGGCATCATCGTTTCTACGCTGAATACGCTTGTGTTCTATGCTGACGCGAAAATATTCCATTATTACGAGTATCACATGATCTTCGGCGTGTTTTGGATCCGCATTGCCTCCGGCGTCATATCGTCTCTGCTGATGGCAATCGTCGCGCTGCCGGTCGTCGCCGCGCTGAAGCGTGCAAATTTTATTCCGAATAAGAAGGCAAGAGTATGACTGTAAATGAAGCACTGACCTATATTCACAGCGTGAGCTGGAAAGGCTCAATCCCGGGGCTTTCCCGAACGCAGGAGCTGCTGGAGCGCATCGGCAATCCGCAGAGCCGGTTGAAATTTGTCCATATCGCGGGCACCAACGGCAAAGGCTCAACGGCGGCAATGCTCGCTTCGATCTTCCGCGCGGCAGGCTACCGAACGGGGCTTTATACCTCGCCGTATATCACCTGCTTCAATGAGCGGATGCAGGTAAACGGCGAAATGATCTCCGACGAAGAGCTGGCGGAGATCACGGAGTTCATCCGTCCGCACGCGGAGGCGATGCAGGACCATCCGACGGAATTCGAGCTGGTGACCGTGATAGCGATGGAGTATTTCGCGCGGCACGGCTGCGATATCGTAGCGCTGGAGGTCGGCCTCGGCGGCGAGTTGGATTCGACGAATGTGATTTCCACTCCGGAGGCATCCGTGATCTGCAACATCGGACTGGATCATACGGAGGTCTTGGGCGATACCTTGGAGAAGATCGCCGCTGCCAAAGCGGGCATCATCAAGGGCGGTGATGCCGTGATCTACCGCGGCAGCGAGAGCGTGGAGCGCGTGTTCGAGCAGCGCTGTGCCGAGACGAATACCCGCCTGCACCGCGCGAATTTTGACGGCATCCGCCTGCTCTCGCACAGCTTTGCCGGTCAGCTCTTTGACTGCGGTGCAAGGAAAAATATTGAGCTTCCGCTGCTTGGCGAGCATCAGCTCAAAAACGCGGCGGTCGTGTTGGCAACAGTCGATGCGCTGACGGCAAAGGGCTGGCGAATCAGCGAGGTGCAGCTCCGCGAGGGTCTGCGAACCGTCTCATGGCCCGGGCGCTTCGAGCTGCTGTCCAAGTCCCCCGTGTTTATCGTTGACGGCGGACACAACCCGCAGTGTATGGCGGCGCTGGCAAAGAACATTCAGGACTACCTCTCCGACCGACCGCTGACGGCGCTGACAGGCGTGATGGCGGATAAGGATTATTTGGATATGTACCGTCTGGTCGCGCCCTACATTGCGCGGTTTGTAACGGTCACGCCGGATAATCCCCGCGCGCTGCCCGCACCGGAGCTTGCGAAAATGCTCGAACAGTTCGGCAAGCCGGTAACCGCCTGCGAAACAGTGGAAGCGGGCGTAAAAACGGCGATCGCGCAGACGGCAGAGAACGAAGCAGTCCTTGCCTTCGGCAGCCTGTACATGGTCGGCACGATCCGTGCCACGGTCGCAGAACGGAATGAATAAAAGAAACCACAAGGGAGCGCCCCCAAAACAGGCGCTCCCTTGTGTTCTTTCGTTTTATGTAGTTTGGGGACATGTCCCCTAAGACCGCGTAAGCGGCAGATGGTACAGACGAACAGGCTTGTACGCAGTCGGTAGTCCCTGCGTGAGATTGCCGCGTCGCTGCGCTCCTCGCAATGACATAATGGGTTGCCCTATCTGTCATTGCGAGACCAGTGCGCACACTACCCGCAAGGGGTACGCCGCATCCGTAACGCTCGTTCCTCGCGAACGGCTGCGCAGTGGTCGTGGCAATCTTGTGCCGTTGGTTGGTATGCAGTCGGTAGTTTCTGCACCGACCAAGGACACGTCCCCAAATCACAGAGGCTTTACGGCGTCTGTGTGTTTGCCAATCAGCAGCTTGACGACTTTGACTTGCAGTCCCTTCGGCAGCAGGGAGAGCAGGCGCAGACCGAGGTTGGAGTGAACGGTGTAGACATTGCGCGGGTGGCGCTTGTGCACGGCGCGGAAAATCGTTTTCGCCAGCTTTTCGGGGTCTTGCAGCTTGCCGGTGAATTTCCGCATCAGTGTTTCAAAGCGTTCGCCCTGCCCGCTGAAATAGCGGCTGCGCTGCGCCATCGCGTGCATCGAAGGGATGCTGCCGCCTGCAAGCGGTGTGTTGAAGGCACCGGGGCGGATTGTGATCACGCGGCGGCCCAGCAGCCCCGCTTCCTGCCGTAATGCCTGCGCGTAGCAGTCGAGCGCGGTTTTTGTCGTGCTGTAGATGCCGTTGAAGGGCAGGGGATCGAGCGGCGCGACCTCGCTCGTGGTGATAACGATTTTACCGTTTTCCCGCAGCAGGGGAAAGAAAATCTTGTTGACCCGCATCGCGCCGAGAAGATTTACATCAAAGATCCTTTGCAGCTTTTCCTCCGCAACCTCCAAATAGTTGTCAATGAAGATCATGCCCGCAAAGTTAATGATCGCGTCGAGCTGCACGCCATCCGTTTCCAGTCGGGAAAAAACGGTGCGCAGGCTGTTTTCGTCTGTGATATCCGCACAAAAGGGGATCAGACGTTCTTGCGCCGCGATAGGGGAGATGTCGAGCGCGTAGACGGTGTCGCCGTTCTTTGCAAAAAGGGCTGCGGCAGCGTGACCTAAGCCGCTTGCGGCACCGGTGATCAAAACCTTCATGCTTTGCCTCCGAAGGAGAAGGGCGTAATGTCGAGCGTTGCGAAATAGTCCTGCGGCGTCTCGGCGCGGCGGATCATGCGGAATGAGCCGTCCTCGCAAAGCAGCACCTCCGCCGAACGGAGCTTGCCGTTGTAATTGTAGCCCATCGAGTAGCCATGTGCGCCTGTGTCGTGGATGCAGACCAAGTCCCCGATGTCAATGCCGGGGAGGCTGCGGTCGATGGCGAATTTGTCGTTATTCTCGCACAGACCGCCTGTAACATCGTAGACATGGTCGAGAATGGCATCCTCCTTGCCCAAAACGGTAATGTGGTGATACGCGCCGTACATGGCAGGGCGCATGAGATCTGCGGCGCAGGCGTCAAGACCGACATAGGTCTTGTAGATGTGCTTCTGATGCAGCACGGTGGAGATCAGGTGCCCACAGGGGGCGAGAAGGAAGCGCCCCAGCTCCGCGAAAATCGCAACATCGCCCATACCGGCCGGAGTGAGAATCTGCTCGTACTGTCGGCGGACGCCCTCACCGACGGCATAAATATCGCACTGCGGCTGTTCCGGGCGGTAGTCTACGCCGATGCCGCCGGAGAGATTGATAAACGCAATGTGCGCGCCTGTGGCGTTGCGCAGACGCACGGCAAGACGGAACAGGTTTGCCGCTAGCTCGGGATAGTATTCGTTACCGACGGCGTTTGAGGCGAGAAGGGCATGAATGCCGAAATGCTTGACGCCGCGCTGCATCAGACGGCGGAAAACGCCTGCCATCTGATCCTCGGTCATGCCGTATTTCGCGTCGCGGGGCATATCCATGATGGTATTGCCGCAGGAGAAGCTGCCGCCCGGATTGTAGCGGCAGCAGACCGTCTCGGGAATGCCGCAGTTTGTCTCCAAAAAGTCCACATAACTTGCGTCGTCGAGGTTGATGTACGCGCCCATGTCGAACGCCTTTTGCATATCCCGCACCGGTGTGACATTGGAGGAGAACATGACCTCACGTCCGGTGATGCCGCAGGCTTCGGCGAGCAACAGCTCCGTGTAGGTGGCGCAGTCGCAGCCGCAGCCCTCCTCGTGCAGAATGGAGAGAATGTGGGGATTCGGCGTCGCCTTGACCGCGAAATACTCCTTAAAGCCGGGATTCCACGCAAACGCCTCCCGCAGGGCGCGGGCATTGCGGCGGATGCCGGCTTCGTCGTAGAGGTGGAAGGGCGTCGGAATCGCGGCGGCGATCTCCTGCGCTTTTTCGAGCGTCACAAACGGTGTCTTTTTCATCTGTCTTGCCTCCGTTAATACAAAAATACCCTGTGCGGGGGCGCACAGGGTATGGTTCAGAAAATCCGTAACCCCCACAGTTGCGCTCCATTCCGCAGGGAATGACAGTCCGATACATCTTCTGTATCGTCCCAGCACGCTCCGCCGGACAGTCGAAAGCGCACTTCGGCGGCAGACCCTTTCCCCCTGCACGGCTGCCGCCGACAACTGCAAAGGTACTGATGTATGCCGCAACCTCAGCTATGGCTGCATATTTGTTCTTATCTTACCACAAAAAGCCGGTTTGTCAAGCAAAATTCGCCCGTTTTTAGGAATATCTGTGTCTGTAGGGTGCCCCGCCGCATGTAGGAGCTACCAACTGCGTACAAGCCTGTTTATCTGTGCCGTCTGCCGCTTGCGCGATCTTCGGGGACATGTCACCGGTCTACAGGGGTGCATGTGATTTGTGGCAGTGAGGCGCGTCAGTTGGGGAGGAGGAAGGAGAGAAGCAGCCAAAGCGTACTTTCCTCGGCGCTGACGTTGACGGAGACGACGGTGCCGTCCGGGTAGAGGACGCTGAAGGATGTGTAGAAATTTCCTATGTCGCTTTCGCAGAGGCGGCGTTCAATGACTTCTTTCGTCAATTCCTCTGCGTAGAAGGTCGGGGACGACCAGCTCTCCCAATATTCGTCGGGGACATCGGGCTTCTCCGTGCCGTAATAGTTGCGGTCATACTTTTCAACCTCGTCCGCGTGAACCAAGCCGCGCAGATCGGCGCATTTGTCCACGGTAACGCTCAAATCGCCGTAGCCGTTGTACCATGTTGCGCTCAGCCGGTTGCGATCCTCGCCCAGCTCCCGATAGGCTGCCTCAAATTCGAAGCCTGCGGGCAGCGTTTCGGGCAGATATTCCCCGAAGCCCGCCTCTGCGCGTGCCTGCGGCTCGGTCAGTGTTTCTCTGCGCCATGCGGGAATATCGTCGGTTTTGAGCTGGTCGAGCTGCAAAACGCTGTCCTCGCGCAGGGATTGCGACACAATGCGGGTCAAAAGCGCTTCCATCTCCTCGGTTACGCCGTTCGCTTCGAGCCGCGCGCCGACGGCACTCTCTCCCTCGCCACGGAGGAAGGTGATCTTGAGATGGTCGCCGGAGCGAAGCGCAGTCACGCCGGTGCCGTAAAAATCGCAGGTCGTGCCGCCGCCGTAAACAATACAGGTCGGCGGGATCCGTTCAGGCGAGAGCGTCAAGGTAAAGTCGCTTCCGCCAAGCGTTCCGCTGATGGCAGCCAGCCAGACGCGGCCAGTGCCGTCATAGATCAGCTCCGTTTGCAGCTCAAGCGCGGCAGGATCATAGCCCTCCCACGAGAGTGTTTCCATGCCCCAGATGCTTGCCAGCGCCTCGTCTGTCAGGTCACGGAAAAAGTAGCCGTCCGGAAGCGCGATGTCCGCCGCCATTTCGCCGCTGCCCTCGGCGAAGGAGAGCTGCGGCAGAGCCTCAAGCGGTGTCAGACCGGTCTGCACCGGTTCACTCGGCAGAACTGTCGTCGGCTGCACCGCTTGCGCGGTTTGCTCCGTTGCGGGCTGTGTAACGGGAAGCGGTGCGCGGTCTGCCGAAAGCCACACAAAAGCGCCAGCCGCGAGCAGGCAAACGCAGGCGGCGAGCGCTCCGTAACGCGCCCAATGCTTTCTGCCGGCTGGTGCTTGCGTTTCAAATTCCTCGATCAGCGCGTCGTTGATTTTTCCGACCGCGCGAAATAATTCTTCTTTTTTCATCAGAAAAAACCCTCCTTTGTTAAATAGGTGTGCAGCGCCTCGCGGCTGCGGCGGAGTGCGGATTTGACCGCGCCCTCGCGCATGGAAAACCGCAAGGCGATATCGCGGACGGGCATGGCGTAAAAGTACCGCGCCAAGAAAAGTCTGCGGCTGCGCGGCTTTTGCTGCCAAAGAAACAGGCTGATTGCCTCAGAGAGCGCCTTTTCCTCAACTGCCTTCGCGGGATCGTCCGCTGCAGGCAGGCATTCCGCCAGCTCTTCTATGGAAGCTTCCATCGCCGCGCCGCCGCGCTTTTTTGCAGTCTCCTGTGCGTAACGGTTGAGCGCCGCGTTGCGTGTCAGCTTGCACAGATAGGCGCGCAGATGCGTCGGCTGCTCCGGCGGGATGGCGTTCCATGCGTTGAGAAGCGCGTCGTTCACGCATTCTTCGGCGCTCTCAATGCCTGCGATACCTGCGGCAATGGCGCGCAAGCGGCTGCCGTACTGCGCGAGCGCCGCTTCCAAGCCGTCCTCGTCGTGCCGCAGCAGCAGCGCGAGAATGTCATGTTCGTCCATCATGGTTTCCTCCCGAATCCTTGAAAAGTACCTTTCACCCATATAGACAGGAAAAGCGCCGCGTTGGTTCCGAAAGGTTCCTGTATTTCCGATTAGATTGCCACGTCGCTGGGGCGCGAGCCAATTAAAAAAAAGCCCAACCCCATTTAGTTTGGGCGGTCGCCCCCGCCGCGGCCACGTTTTTT
>JAQXWB010000109.1 GCA_029225225.1 Bacillota bacterium
CCTTCATGATTTCTGTTCGTCAGGTCAAGGTTTTGCCTCCAGCTTCCTTCAGATTCCACCTCACGATGGACACCCTTGCTCTTGGCTATAGCCTTCCCGCTACCGGGCGGCTTCGGGACTTTCACCCGTTAGAGTATGCGCTCGCCGGGCGCACAAGCACAATAACCTACATAGCTTACGCCATGTAGGTTATTGCAAAAATCAAATTATTCGGCAGTCGCAACTACTGCGTCCGCTTCGGCAGCTTCCACAGGAGCCTGCTCGCTCAGAGCGCGGATAGACAGGGAGATGCGCTTGCGGTCAGCATCGACATCAATAATCTTTGCTTCGACTTCCTGACCCTCAGCCAGAACATCGGAGACCTTGTCCACACGATGGTCAGCAACCTGAGAAATGTGAATCAAGCCGTCAACACCGGGCAGAATCTCAGCAAAAGCGCCGAAGTCAACGATCTTCACGATCTTCACGTTGGCAACATCGCCGACGGAGTACTTCGCGCAGAACTGGTTCCACGGATTCATCTCGGGCGTCTTATAGCCGAGGGAGATCTTTCTCTTCTCCGGATCAAACTTAATGACAAAGACTTCGATGGTATCGCCGACTTTGACAACCTCGTCAGGCGTCTTAATGCGACCCCAGCTCAGCTCGGAAATATGCACCATGCCGTCCACGCCGCCGATATCGACGAACGCGCCATAGCTGGTCAGGGACTTGACCGTGCCGGTATACTTCTTGCCGACTTCGATCTCGCTCCACACCTTCTCCGCGGCTGCCTTGCGCTCCTCGCGGGCAACATCGCTGATAGAGCCGACAACTCTGCGGCGGGCGCGGTTGAACTCGGTGATCTTCATTTTGACCGTCTGACCCTTGAGTGCAGACAGATCGCCGCCCTTGGCGATGCCGGTGCGGGAAGCGGGGATAAACACACGAACGCCCTTGACATTCGCAACGACGCCGCCCTTGTTCTCCTCGGTGATGATGCCTTCAACAACAGTCTTGTTCTCACAAGCCGCCTCGACATCGTCCCAAACCTTCATACCTTCGAGCTTCTTTCTGCTGAGTTGAACGGTGCCCTCCTGATCGTTGACGCGGACGACAAAAACTTCGATTTCGTCGCCGACCTTCAATACATCTTCGGGTTTCACGGTGGGATCTGCGCTGACTTCGTCATACGGGATGTAACCGGCGTGCTTGGTGCCGAGGTCTACTTGAACTTCGGTTGTTCCGATTGCGGTAACGGTGCCAAGAACCTTATCTCCTGTATTTAAAGTCTTGATGGAGTTTTCGAGCATTGCCTCAAAGCTCTCCTCTGCAACTGCATCAACATTCTGAATTTCGCTCATAGTCTGATTGACCTCCTTTATAATCCACGCAGGTGTCGAAGCACCCGCAGTGATGCCAATGTGGTTCATGCCCCGATATGCGGACAGATCAAGCTCGTCCGCGCAATCGACAAGAGAGACCTTTTTACAATGCTCGGCACAGATATGTGCCAAACGCCCCGTATTCGAGCTGTTGCGATCTCCCACAACAATCATTGCATCGCATTGTGAGGCAAGCGTTGCTGCCTCGTGCTGTCGATTTTCGGTTGCTTTGCATATTGTATCAAAGATTTCGTGATTTGTACACACTTTTTTTATGATTTTCTTGCAGGAATCCCATAAAAATTGCGTGCTCGTTGTCTGCGAGACAACGGTAACGGGAATTTTGGCGTTTTCCGGCGACGCGTTGAGCCATTTTTCGAGCGCTTCGGCGTCCGGAAAGACCAGCGGAGCGCTGCACCAGCCGGCGATCGCCCGAACCTCCGGGTGCGTCGGCGTGCCGATGATAACGGGCTGTCTCCCCTGCTCCTCCGCCCGGGCCACGATGCCGTGGATCCGCTTGACGGAGGGACAGGTCGCGTCGACGATCTGTACATTCTTTTTTTCAAGGGCTTCATACGTTGCACGCGGTACGCCGTGCGAGCGGATGATTACCGTGACGCCGTCCGGGACGTCCGAAACGTCGGAGATCTCACGCACGCCGAGCGCCTCAAAATGCTGCACTAAATGGCGGTTATGCGCGATCGGCCCGAGCGTGACCGCCTGCTTTCCCTCGCGAATGGTCTGCTCGACCAGATCGACCGCACGCTGGACGCCGTAACAAAAGCCCGCGTATTTTGCAACGGTCAGCTTCATTTCTGCGTACCCATAGTGTAGATCTTTTCCATCA
>JAQXWB010000110.1 GCA_029225225.1 Bacillota bacterium
GACTGAACGCGTAGTCGCCGATGGCTGTTGCGTCGGTGACGGTTACAGAGGTCAGGCTTATGGGAATGTAGAAGTAGTAGTAGTAAGAATAAGAACCAGAATAATAATAATAATACCCTTGATAGTCGTTCCCAACAGAACTGGTGCTGTATCCGAAAATATAGCCCAAATGGTTCTCGTAACAATAAGAAGAAGAGGTCTCAACAGCTCTGCTGTTTCCCACAAACGGCAGGGTAATGCTCGTCAGCTTATCGCAACCGTAAAATGCGAAGGAACCGATGGAGGTAACGGTATCACGCACGATGACCGTCGTGATGGACGCGCGGTATTCATACCATGGAGCGGTGCTGCTTTTTGAATAGGAGGGAACGCTGCCGGTGCCGGTGATTTCCAAAGTACCGTTATCGTAGAGATACCATCGGATGGTGGTATTGATCTTCCCGGACTGCACTACCGTGAATCCTGTTGTATCCACATTCTTGGCTGAGAGATTCTCAAACGCAGCTCTTGCCCGGCGCAGATCACCGAGTTTTGATACAAACCGCTGCTCTTCCGGAAACAGCGCAGCATAAGCCGCTTCCGCCTGCTCTATTTTTTGCAGGCAGCTTCCCGAAGTGTCTACAGAGCCGATGGCAGCGATCAAATCGTCCACATCTTGCGCTTTTTCTTTTGCCAAAGCAATGTACTTGTCATCACCGGTATCTGCGCCGTTGGTTGCGGTGCGGGTATCCTTCGTCAGCGCCTCCTCCGCTTCCGGAGGAGAGGGCACAGCTTCTTCCGCATTCGTTAGGGCTTCGCCATTTGATTCATGGGCATCAAGCGTATCGCCATTGTCCGGCTCTGCTGCGAGAGTGCCGAACGGCGCTGCAGCAAGGAACATTGCCATCGCCAAAATCAGCGCAAGCAGTCTGCATGACAGTTTCGATCTCATAATATCCTCCTCCGAAAAATAAAAAAGTGCGCAGCCGAAGCTACGCACCGAAAAATGCATCGCTCCGATTGCTGCAACACAAATCACCCGAATCCCAAAAAGAAGGTATGCGGAAAAGAGCATGCATTTTTACCAAAAGGAAAAATGCACACTTCTTCTTGAGATTTTATATTGATTCGTGTTGCATCATTAGTTTACCACAGCTTTTCTGATATTACAATAAGAAATCCGACATTTTTTTCATTATTTTACAGCCGACGATAGGGGAATGCGCTTTGCGTGTCAGTTGATCCATGAAGCATATCGCTTTTTGCTCGAGATGTCAAAATTTCATGGGGTGCAACGACTCGGCACGCCGGTGCGGAAGCTTTCGGGTGCGTTTCTTGTGGTGCGTGCAAGAGATTGCCATGCCGCAAGCGCCTCGCAATCCACACGAGAAAACGCACCATGATAAACGAAACGCCAATGGCAAGAGGATAGCTTTCTGATAGTATGAACCCCGGCATTCCGTGAAAGAATGCCGGGGGATGCGTTTTTCTCAGCAGCTTTCGATCGCGGCGGTCAACGCTTGTACGATCTGCGGGAGCGGCAGACAGGGGGTATTGTCCTTCGCCTGCTCCGGCAGGAAGGGAACATGAACAAAACCGACCTGCGTTTGCGTTCCGTCGAAGAAGTGCAGAAGCGTATATAGCACATCATTGCAGACAAAAGTGCCTGCGGAATACGAGAGTGCTGCGGGAAGTCCGACATTTTGCATCGCCTTGACCATCGCTCTTACGGGAACCGTGGAGAAATAAGCAGCAGGCGCATTTTCTACCACGGGGACATTCACCGGTTGGTTTCCGGCGTTGTCCGGAATTTTTGCCTCACGCAGGTTAATGGCGACAACCTCCGGTGTTACTGCGCTGCGCCCGCCTGCCTGCCCGATACACAGAATCCTATCAGGCTTCTGCTCCGCTGCGGCAGAAAGCACCTTCTCCGCAGCCTGCCCGAAAACCGTCGGGATTTGCAGCTTGGTCAGACGGTATGCGCCGACCGCCTCCGGCAGGAGACGTACCGCCTCCCATGAGGGATTGACCGTCTCGCCGCCGAAGGGATCAAAGCCGGTGATCAAAAGCCGTTTTATGGGTTCAGTCATGAAGGATCCATGGGGAGAATGGCTCAATACAGATAGCTGTAATCGTTCTTGACGGTGCGGATAAAGCGGGCGATCTCGTCCGGAAGCGTGTTCTCGCCGTCAATGTCGTACACGCCCTCAGTGAAGAGGCGCACACGCACCTTGCCGTCGGGCAGGACGCAGAAGCCGAAATTCTTGGAGTCATCCATGTCCTTTTCGGTCTGGAAGAGGGTGAATTTATCCTTGCACGGCTCAGCGTTATACGGGCAGAACGCGGTGCAGTTGCCGCACTCGTTGCACATCTTGTCTACATGGAGGATCTGCGTCCTGCCGTCTGCCATACGGATGACGACATTCGAACGGTTGGGACAGACGTCGGCGCAGTTCTGGCAGACGGTGTTGCAGCTCAGGCAGCGGTCACCCTCGCACTTGACCTCGTTCGCCATGGCGAGAATGCCCTTCTTCGCAACGGCCTCCGCCTCGGTCGGATAAGCGCTGAGCGGGATCGAATACTCGTGCTTCTTGCCAATCACAATCTCTGCGAATTTTGCGGCATCCGCAATGCCCTCAACCACCGTGGCGGGACCGCGCATTGCGTCGCCCGCAACGTAGACATTTTCAATATTGGTTCGGAAGGCGGGACGCTTCTTCGCGTTCAGCTCAATGCCGTTCGCCGTGAACAGTGCGTCGTCCACCTGTTCACCGACGGCGGAAATCACGAGGTCACAGGGAATCTCGACCGTTTCACCCGTGGGAACGGGGCTTCTTCTGCCGGAGGCGTCCGGCTCACCGAGCTTCATCTTGTCGCAGATCAGTTTGCCGTCTCTCTGCGCAACGGGCGCGACCAGCTCCAAGAACTCCACGCCGTCCGCGATGGCCAGTTCAAGCTCCTCCGCGTCGGCGGGCATATACTGCTTCGTGCGGCGGTAAACCAGCGTCGAGGACTTTGCGCCGGCACGCTTTGCGACTCTCGCCGCGTCCATGGCGGTGTTGCCGCCGCCGACAACGGCGACATGACCGAGCTCGCCGCCCTTGCCTGCCTTCATCTCCTGCATCCATCCGATGACACCGCGCACATTGCCCTCAATGTCCAGCTTGCCGGGTTTCCACGCGCCGACGGCGTAGAGAATGTGGGTGTAGCCGTGCTTTTTCAGGACCTCGACCGAGGGGGCTTCCGCGTTCAGACGAACCTCTGCGCCATAGGCGAGCATGAGGTCGATATCGCGGTCAATGGCGGCGCTGCTGATGCGGAATTCGGGAATGACATGGCGGACGATGCCGCCGAGCTTGCCCGTGCGCTCAAACAGTGTGCAGGGAACGCCGGCTCTGCCGAGGAAGTAGGCTGCGGCAATGCCTGTCGGGCCGCCGCCGATGATCGCGGCTTTCTTGCCCTCGACGCGGGCGGGCTTTTGGATCGAAGCCATCAGCGCGTCGATGCCCTTTTCGGCGGCAAGCAGCTTAGTCGCGCGAATCTGCACGGATTCGTCATAGAAGTTGCGGCTGCACTTGCCCATGCAGCGGTGGGCGCAGATCGTGCCCGTGATGAAGGGAAGGGCGTTCTTCTCGGTGATGAGCTTCAGCGCGTCGTTGTAAAGCCCCTTGCGGCACAGCTCGATGTATTCGGGAATGTCCTGTTCAATGGGGCAGCCGCCCTTACAGGGGGCGATATAGCAATCCATCCAAGGCACACGGTCGGCATTCTTGCGGGAGGGCAGCGGCTTGATGGGCTTAACATGGTGATAGTCCGTGCGGCAGTCCAGCGACAGCTTTGTGATCGCGTCGGTGTCCGTGCCGTCAAATGCCTTAAACTCCATGCCCTCGACCTTCTTTGCCATCTGGGTCAGACGGTTGTAGCCGCCGGGCTTCAAAATGGTCGTGGCGACGGTGATGGGCCAAATGCCTGCGGCAAAGAGCTTGTCGCAGTTAAAATATTCCGCGCCGCCTGCGAAGGAAATCTTCATCTTTCCGCCGAACTGCGCGGAAATACGGCGGCACATCTCAATGGTCAGCGGGAACAGAGAACGGCCGGACATATACATTTCATTGTTTGGCAGCTCGCCGCGGGTGGTATCGACAGGGAAGGTGTTCGAGAGCTTCAGACCGAATTCCAGACCGTTTTCGTCCGCAAGCGCTTGCAGGCGCTCAAACATCGGCACGGCGTCCTTCCATTGCAGATCCTCGTTGAAATGATGGTCGTCAAAGACGATGTAGTCATAGCCCATCGAGTCGAGGATGCTGCGGGCGTCATGGTAGCCGAGAATGGTCGGGTTGCACTTGACGAAGGTGTTGACCTTCTTCTCGGTGATGAGGTAAGAGGCAATGCGCTCGATCTCGTCGGGCGGGCAGCCGTGCAGGGTCGAGAGCGTGACGGAGCGGGAGACACGCGGGGAGATATTCGCGATGAACTCCGCTTCCTCGGGGAACAGCTCGGTCAGGACGGCTTTGCACTCGGCAAAGATGGGCGCGCGGGTCGCGTCCTTCATGGACTCGATGTAGTTGTCCACTTTCTCGCCCTTGATGCCCTCTAAGTCGTAGCCGACGGACATATTGAACACGAAACCGTCGGGATCGCCGTAGCCCCAGACCTTCGCCATGACCTTGAGCGCGCACCACGCTTTGATGTACTCATTGAGCGCCTGTCCGACCTCTAATTCGGTGGACCACTCCTGATTGTAGCCCTCGTCGTCCGCCAAAATGCAGGGGCGCGGGACACAGGCGGCAAGCTCCTCGCCGTCCATCTTCTGCACGGTCTTGACCTCAAAGAAGCGGGCACCCGCGACATAAGAGGCGATGATATTCTGCGCCAACTGGCTGTTGGGTCCTGCGGCGGGGCCAAAGGGCGTCTCAATCTTCTCACCGAAGATGGGCAGCGTCTTTGCGGGGTCGGCTTTATATTCCGTGTGGATGCCGAAGACCGTGCCGCTGTTCTTGCGCTCGGTGATAACCCAGCGCATCAAATCCTTAAAGGGAATCGGATACATTCTTTCAGACATGGTAGTTCCTCCTTAGTAGGTTTCGTTGTTGAGTGCGCCCCAGAGCTTCTTGGCTTCCTCCAAAATGTGGGCGTTGACGGCTTCCTCGTCGATGCCGACCAGCTCGCGGTCCTTCATCAGAAGCTTGCCGTTGCCGATGGTGGTCTGGCACTGTCTGCCCGTCATGCCGAAGATCATGTGACCGTCGATGTTCGCGTCGGAGAACGGAGTGAAGGGCTTGTAGTCCATGACGATGACATCCGCCGCCGCGCCCGCTTCGAGGACGCCGAGCTTTGCGTCAAAGTAGCGCTCGCCGATCTTGGCGTTGTTCTTGAAGAGCATATCCGTGACCTCGCACCAGCCGACGTTCGGCAGGCAGGCGTTCTGACGCTGGGCGCACAGGGCGACCTTGAGGGATTCGAGCATATCGTTCGTGTAAGCGTCCGTGCCCATGCCGAGGAGGATGCCCGCCTTATACAGCGGCAGGACGGGGCAGGTGCCGACGGCGTTGCCCATGTTGGACTCGGGGTTGTTGACAACCATCGTGTCGGTGTTCTTGATAATCTCGATCTCGGCGGAGTTGACATGGATGCAGTGACCCAAAATGGTCTTCGGACCGAGAATGCCGTGATCCATCAGACGCTGCACGGGACGGCGGCCGTAATTTTGCAGGGAGTCGTAGACGTCGTTCATGCCCTCGGAGACATGGATGTGATAGCCCGTTCTGCCGTTGTTGGCTTCCACCATGCGGTCAAAGGTCTTGTCCGAGATCGTGAACAGGGCGTGACCGCCGAACATGGCGGCGAGCATCGGATCTTTTTCCTTCTCGCAGTAGGTGATGAAGTCGGCGTTTTCCTTAACGGCCTGCAGCGACTTCTCCTCGCCGTCGCGGTCAGAGACCTCGTAGCACAGGCAGGAGCGGATGCCGAACTGCTTTGCCGATTCCGCGATCTGGAACAGGCTGCCGGGGATCTCACAGAAGGAGGCGTGATGGTCGAAAATCGTGGTCACGCCCTGCTTGATGCAGTCGATGTACAGCGCGTCGGCGGAGGCCTTCGTCCCCTTGAGGGTCAGCTTGCGGTCAATTGCCCACCATGTGCCGTCGAGCACCTCATAGAAATTGGTGGGATTGTTGCCCTTGATGGAAAGCCCGCGGGCGAGCGCGGAATAGATATGGGTGTGCGCGTTGATAAAGGCAGGCATGATAACGCCGCCCTTTGCGTCAATGAATTCGGCTTCGGGGTACTTTGCCCGCAGCTCAGCGGTCGTGCCGACTTCTTTGATCTTTGTGCCGTCGATCACAACGCCGCCGTCGGGCAGATAGGGAAGCGTCTGCGAGCGGGTGATGAGCTTACCGTTGGCGAGAATGTACATAGTGTTTACCTCCTATGAATGATTTCGGAAAAACAAAAATGGGGATGCGAACCCAAGGTTCAACATCTCCACTCAAGCAAACCTGAGTGATAGTCGGAAGCCCGTGCGCGAAGCACTTCGTTACAGCTATCAGTCTTCAATTTACAATGCTATTATATCGAATTTTTCTCGAAATTGCAACGGATTTTTCCTTGCTGATTTTTACAAATCTTTCGACTCGATTTTGAGCATTTTGCACGGAAAACCTTTACAATTCCGGTTCAACTGTGTAAAATATGCGTAGTGGTGGCTATCAGCCGCCCGCGAATTACGAAAGTGCTTACACGCGGGCGGATAATATCCGCCCCTACTATGCTGTTAAAGCTAAAACTTTCTAAAACAGCTTCATAAGCAGATCGTAGGGCACGCCGACTCGGCGTGCCGTCCGCGAAGCGGCAGGCGGTCGGCATGAACGAGTTTGTAGGCAGTGGGTAGTTCCTGCACGAGATTGCCACACCCAGTGTGCGCACTGGATTCGCAATGACACAGTGGGAGGTTTGTGCCCAGTCGGTAGTTCCTGCACCGGCACGCCGAGGTCGGCGTGCCCTACGGTGAACTGCTACCAATATCAAAAGCTCAGGTTTTAAAAAGTAAAGTTTTAGATATAACAACGTAGTAGGGGCGGATATTATCCGCCAGCAAATGGAGGATGAAGAGTTCGTGCTACACTTGCCGCTTTCCGAATACGGGCGGATCACAGAGCAGGGGATTCTGAATATTCCGCAATGTTATCCGTCTGTAACAGTTGAAAAATACTGCATTATGCCAAACCATATTCATATGATTTTAAGCTTTTCCCGCGACTGCGGGCGGATAATATCCGCCCCTACACTGTCAAGGGTGGTTGGGCAGATGAAACGGTGGGTTTCCAAACAAATCGGCGTGGGAATATGGCAAAAAAGCTACTATGAACGTGTGATTCGAAACGGAACAGAATATGAGGAGATTTGGCGATATATCCAAGAGAATCCTTTGAAATATTTACTGAAAGAGGAAACAACATGACAGAAGTATCCATTGTGCGTTGCCCGGAATATTCGCAGGACGAATGCACGCGGGCACTTAGGCAGGTATTGGAGCCGCTGGGCGGGTTGGCGTGGGTGCAGCCCGGGATGAAGATCGTCATTAAGGCGAATCTCGTCTCTGCGATGAAGCCGGAAAAGGCGGCGACGACCCACCCGACTTTGCTTGCGGCGCTGACACGACTGCTTGTTGCGCGGGGTGCGTCGGTGGTGATCGGGGACAGCCCCGGAGGACTGTATAACGCCGCATTTTTAAACCGCGTCTATGCCGCCACGGGGATGCATGAGGCGGAGGAGGCGGGCGCGGTGCTGAACCGTGATTTTTCGCAGAACAACGCCGATTTCCCCGAGGCGCACATCGCAAAGCACTTTACCTATACCGCCTATTTGGACGGCGCGGACGCGATCATCAGCTTTTGCAAGCTCAAAAGCCACGGCATGATGTCGCTCTCCGCTGCGACGAAAAACCTGTTCGGCGTCATTCCGGGGACGATGAAGCCCGAATACCATTTCCGCTACCCCGACCCGATGGATTTTGCGGGGATGATCGTCGACCTCAACAGCTATTTCAAGCCGTGCCTGTTTTTGGTGGATGCGGTGGAGACCATGGAGGGCAACGGACCCACCGCGGGAACGCCGCGCTATATGGGCGCGCTTTTGGCGGGAACGGACTGCCACAAGGTCGATCTGATCTGCGCGAAGCTGATCGGTCTTGACCCGATGGCGGTGCCGACCCTCCGCGCGGCGGCGAATTTCGGGCTGTGCCCCGAAAACGCGGGCGAAGTCGCCGTTTCGGGCAAGGTCGAGAAATTTGCGATTGCGGATTTTCAGCGCATCGAGCGCAGACGCAGCCTGCAATTTGAGTCGATCCTCCCCGGCAAAGCGGGAAAAGCCTTCGGCAAAATCGCGCAAAAGGCGCTGCGTTCGTCGCCAAAGCTCAAAAAGAGCGAGTGCGTCGGCTGCGGGCTATGCAAAAATGTCTGCCCCGCAAAGGCGATCGAGATCGTTGAAAAGAAAGCGCACATCGACAAAAGCAAGTGCATTCGCTGCTTCTGCTGTCAGGAATTCTGTCCAAAGGGTGCAATGAAGGTTCACCGCCCACTGCCTGCGCGGGTACTCAACCGATAGTTCCTGCACGAGATTGCCACGTCGCTGCGCTCCTCGCAATGACACGAAAAGGCAATCCTATTTTGTCATTGCGAGACCAGCGCGCACACTGGTTGTGGCAATCTTGCGTAGGCACTTTCAGCCGATCGTTCCTGCATGAGATTGCCGCGTCGCTGCGCTCCTCGCAATGACACGGAAGGCTACCTGCTTTGTCATTGCGAAACCAGTGCGCACACTGGTTGTGGCAATCTTGTGTAGGAACTTCCAATCGGCAAGAATTATATGTTACAAAATACTACATTATCAAACCGGCTGCCGCAAGGAGGAAATTTTGACCTTGCGGCAGCCGGTTTATCAGTCCTGATTACTGCGGAAGACATCCGCGACCTCGGTGATGGTGATGTAGGCGGTGGGGTCTTGCTCGTGGACGACGGATTTCATGTGGGCGATCTGAAAGCGGTTGACGACGAAATAGACCACGGTTTTCGGCGCGTTGGAGTAGCCGCCGGAGGCCTCGATTTTTGTCAGACCGGTTTCAAAGGTCTCCATCAGCGCCGCGCAGACCTCGTCGGGGTGGGTGGTGATGATCATTGCCGCTTTTGAACGATCCAAACCCTCGACGATAAAGTCCACGGTTTTGAGCGCCGCAGCATAGGTGACGATGGAATAAAGCGGCAGGATCCAGCTTTGCAGCACCAATCCGCAGATGATATAGAGCAGCAGATTATATGCCATCACAAAGGTGCCGACCGTGATGCCTAACCGCTTGGCGAAGATGACAGCCATGACCTCAATGCCGTCCATGGCGCCGCCGAAGCGGATGGCAAGACCGCTGCCGATGCCGGAGATCAATCCGCCGAACAGGGCGCAAAGGAGGAGATCAGTTCCCGCCAGCGGCGACGCCATACTGACATCAATGGGCAAAACATCCGTAATCAGCCACGCGCAGACGGAATAGACCGTGACGGAGTAGATTGCGTAGACGGTGAAGGTCGTGCCCTGTCGCTTGAGGCCGTAGAGAAACAGCGGAATATTGAGCAGCAGCAAAAATACGGACAGGGGCAGCGGCGTGACCTGCGATAAGAGCATCGAGGTGCCGGAAATGCCGCTGTCATAGAGCTTGACGGGCGCGAGAAAGACCGTGACGCCAAAGGCGTTGATCACTCCCGCGACAGTCAGCATGAACAGATTGGATGCCTTGAGCTTTGGGGGTGAGAGCTTCATGATTGCCTCCTTCCGATTGTGGTTGTGTCCCCTAAGACCGCGTCAGCGGCAGACGGTACGAGGGAACAGATTTGTATGCAGTCGGTAGTTCCTGCATGAGATTGCCGCGTCGCTGCGCTCCTCGCAATGACACGAAAAGGCAATCCTATTTTGTCATTGCGAAACCAGTGCGCACACTGGTTGTGGCAATCTTGTGTAGGCACTTTCAACCGATCGTTCCTGCATGAGATTGCCACGGCGCAGGCGCCCCGCAATGACAGGACAGGGGTTGTGCTACTAACGGCTGAGGTAGCTGTCGCAGACCTTGTGGGCTTGTTCTGCGACGGTGGGTTCGTCCACGCGGGTCAGGCTGCCGTTTTCTACGGTGATTTTGCCGTTTACGATTGTGTAATCGACTGCGCCGCGCAGACCGACGGTGCCGAACAGGTTCTTCGGGTCATAGGTTGCACCCACCAGCTCCAAGCGGCGGGAATCGACCATGAACAGGTCGGCGCATTTTCCGACCTCTACAGAGCCGATATCGGTTCTCCCGAGCAGAGAAGCGGAGCCGCGCGTCGCCATTTTCAGGACATCGTAGCCGGACGGGGCTTTTTTTGACGAATTCAGGCGGTGCAGCAGGAAGCAGACACGAATCTCTTCGAGCAGGTTTGACCCGTCCTGCGAGGCGGAGCCGTCCACCGCCAGACCGACCTTTACGCCGCGCGCCAGCATATCCGGACTGCGCGCGATGCCGGACGAGAGCTTCATATTGGAGATCGGGCAGTGCGCGACGCCGGTGCCCGTTTCCGCCAGCAAGTCCAATTCCTCGTCCGTGAAGTGGATGCCGTGGGCGTACCAGACGTCGTCTCCGATCCAGCCGAGGGACGCCATATATGCCAAGGGACGCAGACCGCAGCGGGAGAGGGTGTAGTTCTCCTCGTCCTTTGTCTCGCAAAGGTGCGTATGTAGGCGCACGCCGTATTGCCGCGCCAAAATTGCCGACTGCCGCAGCAGCTCCGCCGAGACGGAGAAGGGTGAGCAGGGCGCAAGGACGATCTGCCGCATCGAGCCGAAGGAGGGGTCATGGTACGCCTCAATCACATGGGCGCAGTCCTGCAAAATTGCATCGACGCTCTGCACCACGCTGTCCGGCGGCAGTCCGCCATCCTTCACGGATAAGTCCATACTGCCGCGAGAGCAGACCATGCGGATGCCCAAGGCATCGGCGGCTTCGAACTGCGTGCCGATCAGATCGCCCGCGCCTGCGGGGAAGACATAGTGATGGTCAAAGCAGGTGGTGCAGCCGTTTTTCATCAGCTCGCCCATACCCGTCAGCGAGGAATAGCGCACGACCTGCGTGTCGAGATGCTTCCAAATTTCATAGAGCGTCTTGAGCCAGTCAAACAGCTCCATGTTCTGCACCTGCGGGAGATTGCGGGAAAATTGCTGATACAGATGGTGGTGCGTGTTAATCAGACCGGGATAGCACAGCAGATGGGTGCCGTCGATCTCCCGGGCGGCTTTTTGCGGCAGATTTTTTCCGATGGCGCGGATGATTCCGTCCTTACAGTAGACATCCACGCCGTTGAGAAGTGTGTCATCATCGTCACAGGTGACGAGGGCGGAGAGATTGCGAATCAGCAGATCGGACATGGGAAAGCCTCCTTTCAAAAATTCGGTTTGTCAGTCAACCTTTACTTCGCCTGCCAGCACGCGCCGGTAATCCTCATAATTCTTGCGCAAGAGGGCAGGTGTGTCCAGCTCGTAGGGGCATTTTGTTTTGCATACGCCGCAGGAGACGCAGTCTTCGATTTTGCGCATCTCCGCCTGCATCTCCTCCGAGAGCCAACCGGCGGAAGGCGCGCGGCGGAGCATCAGCGACATTCTTGCGCACTGGTTGATTTGAATGTGGGCAGGGCAGGTTGCAACGCAGTAACCGCAGCCGCGGCAGAAATTGCCGGTCAATTCGGCGCGGTCTTTCTCAATCGAGGCACGCAGCGAGTCGTTCAGTGCGGCGGGATGCTCGAAAAAAGACAGCCATTCATCCAGCTCGGCTTCCCGCTGAATGCCCCAGATGGGCAGCACATTGTCAAACTGCGCGATATAGGCAAAGGCTGCTGCGGAGTCGGTGATGAGTCCGCCCGCAAGCGCCTTCATGGCGATCAGCGCCATGCCTGCCGCCTTGCACTTGTCCGCGAGGGCGCGCTCCCGCTCAGAGGAGAGATAGCTGAAGGGGAATTGCAGCGTCTCGTACAACCCGGAATCTATGATCTCCTCGGCGACGCCGATCTTGTGCGCGGTGATGCCGATATGGCGAATTTTTCCCTGCCGCTTCGCCTCCAACATACATTCATACATTCCCGTGCCGTCATTCGGACGGTAGCATTGCGGGACGCAGTGGAGCTGATAGAGGTCGATGCAGTCGGTTTTGAGCAAACGCAGGGAGGCGTCCAAGTCCTTCCAAAAGGCTTCCGGCGTGCGCGCCTCGGTCTTGGTGGCAAGGTAGATGCCGCCCCAATGTCCGCCGAAGGCAAGCCCGAGCTTTTCCTCGCTGTCAGAATAGGCGCGGGCGGTGTCAAAGAAGCGCATCCCGCCGTCGCGCGCCTTATGGAGCAGCCGCACGGCGGTTTCTTTGTCCACACGCTGAATGGGCAGCGCGCCGAAGGCGTTTTGCGGCACGGTGATATTGCCGCAGAGTGTTACCGTTTTCAATCAAATCTCCTCCCTGTATTTATTATGAATTATTCTTTATCGTGAGATTTTGCAGCGGGCTTTCCCGTAGTGCAGCGCGGCGCGATTCCTCGTGCAGCGCGCGGATGACGGCGGCAATCTTCTCATTTGTGCGCTCGATCTCGCACAAAAGCTCATTTGCCGACACGCGCAGCACGCCGCTTCTAAGCGCGGAGAGCTGAATGAGCGCGTCGCTCGTCGCCACACGGACGCGGTAGTTTTTGCCGATCTTGCCGACGAGTGTCTCAATATAGAGGTCGGCGCTCTCGTTTTCCTTCGTGTAGACCACACGGAGGTTATCCCGCCGCGTCTTTGCGCCGACGCCGCCCTTGACGCGGTAGCTGTCGAACACGACGACCGTCTCGCACGGACGGTAGCCGCAGTAATTGCTCAAAATGTCCAGCAGACGCTCTCTTGCGCCGGAGAGGTCGTGTTGCGCCTGCTCGCGCAGACCGTCCCACGCAAAGATCATGTTATAACCGTCCACGATCAAATATTCCTGCTTGCGCGGCGGGAGCGAGATCTCCTCCTGCGCCGTCTGCACAGGAGGGCGGTAAAGTGTGCGCTTGTCGGGCCCGAACTCCCGCTCGATAATTTTTTGCAGCTCCCGCTCGTCCAGATCGACATTCTGCGTCCGCACGCGGACGGGCGGCGGCGCGTCCTCCTTTGTCTCCCGCAGGACGCTTTCCAAGTGCATATAGGAGGGAACCTCGTTCCATTTGACATTCATGCCCGCGCCGTGGGAGCAGAATA
>JAQXWB010000111.1 GCA_029225225.1 Bacillota bacterium
AAGAATGGTGCGTTATTCTGTTATTATAACGAATAACGCACCTAAAAACAATATTCCGATGAAGAGTTTCCGGAAAAATGAGGCTTTCCCCGCGCTATCTCCGCACCACCGTGCCGGGCAGGGGGCGGAAGCTGGAGAGGACTTCGATCTCTACGCCGTAGCGTTTTGCCAGCTCTACGCAGCGGTCATGCAGAACCCTTGCGCCGCTGCGGGCGAGGGTGAGCATTTCGTCGTAGCTGATCGTATCGTATTTTACCGCGTCGGGGTATCTGCGCGGGTCCTTGTTATAGACACCGTCTACATCGGTGTAGATGCGGCAGCGGTCGGCGTGCAGGAAAGCCGACAAGGCGACCGCCGTGGTGTCTGAGCCGCCGCGCCCGAGCGTCGTGATATCACCTGCGTCGTCAATGCCCTGAAAACCTGCGACCAAAACGATGTTGTTTGCGCGCAGCTCCCGTTCAATGCGTCCGCCCTCCAAACGCAAAACGCGCGCGCCGCCGTGGACACTTTCGGTGACCAGACCTGCTTGCCACCCGCACAGGCTGACGGCGGGGACGCCCAAACGCCGCAGGGCAAGTGCACAAAGGCTGACGGAGCAGATCTCACCCGTGGAGAGCAAGGCATCCAGCTCGCGTCCGCAGCAATCGGGGTCGATCTCCCGCGCCTTGGCGAGCAGTGCGTCCGTCGTGCCGCCCTGCGCTGACAGAACGCCGATGACCTCGTGCCCCGCGCGGTGCTCGGCGGCAAGCTTTCGTGCGGCGGCATAGAGCTTTGCGGCGTCCGCGACCGAGCTGCCGCCGAATTTCAGCACATAGCGTGCCATAGCAATGCCCCCCTTCGCTATAGTCTATGCGCCTTGCGCCGATTCGACACAATTATTCGTTTACTTTTGCCGTAATTTGTGGTAAACTATAGCCGAATATTGTGGAACAGGCAGCGGAGGAAACAGCCCACTGTGTCTCGGCAACCGTGCGGCCAACGAAAGGGTCAGAAATGCCACTGAAGGATTCTTCGGGAAGGCGACCGGAGTAGGAAAGGATCGCGGGAAGCGCGGAACAATCCGTCACTTCCCATGATAATGGGTCAAGTCGGTATATTCCCGCCTGTTCTCAGCGGTTTTCTGAGGCGAAACGGCTGCGCGCGGGATGGGGTCACTCTGCGCCTGCTGCGGGACGTCTCAGCGTCCCGTTTTTCTTTTGGCGGAGGTGTAGGTATGACGGGGTTTTCCAAGCTTCACCCCTTTGTGGAAGCTGCCTTTTTCCTGCTTGTGCTGGCGTTTTCCATGTTTGTCTCGCACCCGTGGGTGCAGCTTCTCGGGCTGGCGTTTGCTGCGGCAATGGCACTTTCCTGCGTCGGCGGGAAAAAGTTTTTGCGGCAGCTGTTGCTGATTGTGCCGCTGATGCTCTTTACGGCAATTTTGAACCCGCTCATCACGCATCAGGGTGTGACGATTTTGTTTTACTTCCCCTCGGGCAACGCCTGCACGCTCGAATCCGTCCTCTACGGCGTGTTTGCTGCGGTGCGGCTGGCAACGGTGCTGTTTTGGTTCGTCGGGTGGAATGCCGTCATTACCTCGGATAAATTCGTGTTTTTGTTCGGGCGCGTGATCCCTGCGCTGTCCCTGACGATCTCGATGGGACTGCGGCTGATTCCGAGGCTGCTGCGCAGAATTCGTGAGGTGTCCGAAGCGCAGAAATGCCTTTGCCCCGACAGCAAGGGCTTGCGCCACGCGGGGCGCGTGATCTCCATTGTGATCACTTGGTCGCTGGAAAACGCGCTTGATACCGCTGACTCGATGAAAAGCCGCGGCTACGGACTGCGGAAGCGCAGCGCGTTTTCCCTTTACCGCTTTACGGTAAGAGACGGTGCGGCGCTGACGTATTTGCTCCTTTTGGGCGCTGCGGTGCTGCTGTCGGCGCTGACGGGCAAGCTTTCGTGGCAGTTTTATCCTATGATGCAGGGAAGCGGGGGTCTTTGGACGATCCTGCCTGCGGTGGCGTTTGCGCTTTTGGCGGCATTCCCCGTAATGTATGAAGCAAAGGAGGCGGTACAATGGCGGATATCTCAGTCAAAAATCTGAGCTTTACCTATCCGGAGCAGACGCTCTGCGCGCTGTCGCATATTGACTTTCGCGTTGCGGAGGGGGAATTTCTGACCGTGATCGGCGCGTCGGGCAGCGGAAAATCGACGCTTATGCGCGCGTTAAAGCCCGCCCTTACGCCGCACGGCACGCTGACGGGAGAGATCGACTTTTTCGGTCAGCCGCTCTCCCAACTCGATGCGCGGCAGCAGGCATCGGAGATCGGCTTTGTGCTGCAAAATCCGGACAATCAGATCGTTACGGACAAGGTCTGGCACGAGATGGCGTTTGGATTGGAGAGCCTCGGCATGCAAACGCCCGTCATCCGCAGAAGGGTGGCGGAGATGGCGGCGTTCTTCGGCATTGAGGATTGGTTTTATAAAAATGTCTCCGAGCTTTCGGGCGGGCAGAAGCAGCTTCTGAATTTGGCATCGGTCATGGCGATGCAGCCGCGCGTGTTGCTTTTGGACGAGCCGACGGCGCAGCTTGACCCGATCGCCGCATCGGAGTTTCTGAACGCGGTCAGCCGTATCCGCCGCGAGCTGGGTACGACGGTGATTTTGAGCGAACACCGCTTGGAGGAGGCGCTGCCGCTTTCCGACCGCGTGCTTGTTTTGGACGGAGGACGCGTGATTGCGGAGGGCACGCCGACGGAGGCGGCGGAAAAGCTGCTTGCCCTGCGTCACCCGCTGTATGCCTCCATGCCGACGCCGCTGCGCCTGTGCGGGAAGCTTACGGTCAGTCAAGCGCGGAGCTGGCTCAACGACTACGCCGAGACGCACCCCCTAACGCCCGTTCCGCCGCGCGAGCTACGGGCAGGTGAGGGTGTTGCGTTGGAGCTGCAAAGCGTCCGCTTCCGCTATGAAAAAAACGGCGCGGAGGTGCTGCGGGATCTCTCCTGCCAATTCCTTCGTGGGCAGTTTACCGCCTTGCTCGGCGGAAACGGCAGCGGAAAAACGACCACGCTCTCCCTCCTTGCGGGGCTGCACCGCCCGCAGCAGGGCAAGGTGCGTAAAGACGGAAAACTACGCGCTGCCCTCTTGCCCCAAGACCCGCAGACGCTCTTTGTCCGTGCGACGGTGCGGGGAGAGTTAGAGGAACTGCTGCGCGGAACGGAAAAGGCGCAGCGAGAGACGAAAATTGAGGAAACGGCGAAGCTGTGCAAGCTGGAAAGCCTCCTCGACCGCCATCCTTACGATCTCTCCGGCGGTGAGCAGCAGCGCTGCGCTTTGGCAAAAATCCTTTTGGCATCACCGGACATTCTTCTGCTGGACGAGCCGACCAAGGGCATGGACGCGCAGTTCAAACGTGAATTCGCCGCGATTCTGCGCCGCCTGTTGGACGGAGGCAGAACGGTCATTATGGTCAGCCATGATGTTGAGTTTTGCGCGGAATATGCCGACCGCTGCCTTTTGATGTTTGACGGCGCGATTGCTGCAGAGGGGACGCCGACTGCGTTTTTCTCCGGCAACAGCTTTTATACCACGGCTGCCAACCGCATTGCGAGAAAGCTTTTGCCCGACGCCGTGACTTTCCCGGAGCTGGCGAATGCCTGCGGTATCGAGGTGTCGGATTTTTCGGCGGATGATGACGAGCGGGAGACTGCGCCCGCCGCACAGTCCGCGCCGCTCACGGTGAAACCGCTGCCGTGGTGGCGGCTGACGCTTGCGACACTCTGCCTCGTGCTTGCTGTGCTGCTGTTTTTGCAGACCGTCACGCCGCTGAAATTTACCTTTTTCCGACCGCTCCCGCAGGGGGCGCAATATGTGCTTTTGGCGCTGTCCCTTGTTATGCTGATGCTCTGTGTGAGCAGAAAAAGTGATCGAGCGCCGTTAACTGCGCAAAAGCAGCGCCTGACGCGGCGGACATGGCTGACCTTCGGCATTGCGCTGCTTGCCGTGCCCGCGACGATTTTGTGCGGCGTGTTTCTCTTGAACGGACGGCGCTATCTGTTTATCTCTCTGCTTGTCCTGCTTGAGATCATGCTGCCCTTTGTGCTCTTGTTTGAGCGGCGCGGGCCGACTGCCCGGGAACTGGTGCTGCTTGCGGCACTCTCCGCCCTTGCGGTTGCGGGACGCACAGCGTTTTATGCGCTGCCGAATTTCAAACCCGTGCTGGCACTTGTGATCGTCTCCGGCGTGGCGCTCGGCGGCGAGGGCGGCTTCTTGGTCGGCGCGCTGTCGATGCTCCTGTCCAACATCGTTTTCGGGCAGGGACCGTGGACGCCGTGGCAGATGTTCGCAATGGGTCTTGTGGGTTTCTTGGCGGGAGTTTTGTACCGGCGCGGCGTTTTGCGCAGAGGGCGGGTGTCGCTGTCGGTGTTCGGCGCGGTGATGGCTATTGCGGTCTACGGCGTCATTATGAATGTCTCCTCCGCCTTTACATGGTATACGGAGCTTTCGTGGCGCAGCGTGTTGGCATACTGCGTCAGCGGCTTTCCGGTCGATGTCGTTCATGCGTCGGCAACGGTGATCTATCTTTGGATCTTCGGGGAGCCGATGCTCGAAAAGCTCGACCGCGTTAAGGTGAAGTACGGCATATTGGAATCATAAAAAAAGCGCCCTCCGAGATCGGAGGGCAAGCCGGTTGTGGGATCGGCGTGGATCACGCCGAACTATGAAGTGCGCTCGCATTGGATAAGCTGTGAGGATAGAATAACATATGCAACAGAAAAAGTTTGTCGAAAACGGTAAGCATCCGAAAAAGAATGCAAAAAAAGCTTCGAGCCCCTCAAAATATAGCTGGATCGTCGCCTTGGTTGCCATTGCACTGTGGGGCGTCTATCTGCTCGTCAGCGGAACGCCGTGGAAGGAAACGGAGCCGATTCCGGAGAATCCTGATTTTTCCGTGGTCTTTCTCGACGTCGGACAGGCGGACGCCGCACTCGTTCTCTGCGAGGGAGAGGCAATGCTGATCGACGGCGGCAATGTGGCGGACAGCGACGTCATTTACACCGTTTTGGAAAAGCGGGAAATTACCCATTTGGATTATGTGGTTTGCACCCATGCGCACGAGGATCATGTGGGAGGACTCTCCGCCGCGCTGCACGCCTGCACGGTCGGGACAGTCTATTCTCCCGTGACGGAGTATGATTCCGAGTGCTTTCGAACCTTTGCCCGCACTGCGGCGGAGCAAGGTGTCGAGCTGACGGTTCCTACGGTGGGTGACAGCTTCCGTCTCGGCGCAGCACGGGTGGATATCCTCGCCTGCGACCCCGACGCGACCGAGACAAACAACTCCTCTATTGTTCTGAAAGTCCTCTATGGAGAGACAAGCTTCCTTTTTATGGGAGATGCGGAATACGAGGTGGAGGAGACGCTGCTGGAGTCCGGAGCGGATCTCTCGGCAACCGTTCTTAAGGTCGGTCATCACGGCAGCGATTCCTCAACCTCTTACCGATTCTTGAATGCAGTCATGCCGCAGTATGCCGTGATCTCCGTTGCGAAGAAGAATAGCTACGGACACCCGAGCGAAACGGTCCTTTCCCGCCTGCAAGACGCGGATGCGACCATCTTGCGCACGGATGAGTTGGGAGATATCGTGCTGACAAGCGACGGAAAAACCGTTGACATCGCAGAATAAAACAATTTTAGCCTCTCCATGCGGAGAGGCTAAAAACTTATGCGAATAGACCGACGACTGTGCCGGCGAGAACGCTCAGGAGATAGAGTGTGGCAATGATGATAAGGTTTTCCTTCTGATTTTTGTTTGTGCGCACCAACACCAAAAGCCCAATGCCTGCGTTGGAGAGCAGGGCGGCGAACAAACCGCCAACGCCGATCACGCCGCTTAAATAGGTCTGCGTTACGACCACGGAGACGGAACAGTTCGGAACCAGACCAAAGAGGGCGAGAAGCGCTTCTCCGATCACGGGACGGCTCAGGATGGTGCCGGAGAGCTTTTCCACGCCGATGAAGGAGAACAAGAGATTGAGCGCAAAATTGACGAGGATCAGCATGACGGCGATTTTCAGCGTGTGCTTCAGCGCAGAGAGAAACACGCTGCCCTCCTCATCGTCACAGGCGCAGTGCTCGCGCTCACAGAAGCTGTGAATGTCCTTTTCCGCGCGGATAAAGCGGCGCAGCAGCAGGTCTGCGAGATAGCCGAGGGCGATGCCGAGCGCCGCCTTGGTCAGAACGATGAGGACGATACGCTTTATGCCGAGACCGGCGCCGTCCGAGAGGGAGGAGAGCATAATAGGCAGCATCTCGTCTGAGGTGGCGAAGAACACGGCAAGCATCGTGCCGACGGTGATCGAACCGGTGGAAAAGAGCGTCGCGGCGGCGCCGGAGATGCCGCACTGCGGAACGATACCGAGCAGACCGCCGAGTGCGGGCCCCGCCTTGCGGGAGTAGCCGTGCAGCAGCCCTTCATTGAAGCGGCGGCTGCGTTCGAGCGCCTCCATGAGCAGGTAGGCGAGGAATAAAACCGGAATGCTCCACAGCCCGTCCTTCAGCCCGTCCAAAGCGGCGGAACCGACCGTGTGCCAAAAGCCGCCGCCTCCGACCGTCTCGGCGTGGAGAAATAAATTCAGCAAATAATAAAACCCCTTTGCGGTGAAATTGATAGAAACTCAACTATTATAGCAGAAGCCGTGAAGTTTTGCAATTAGTTTCTTATAAAAAGCCCTGCACTGCGGATCGGCAGCACAGGGTGGTTTCATGCAGATGAAAATTTCTGCTCGGGCAGACAGGCGCCCCGCCGACCGCGCAGCGGCAGACGCCCAAGCTTGCATGCAATCGGTAGTTTCTACACGCGGCTGGGACATGTCCACGCCCTACAGAGATGCATAGAGAACGCCCCATCCTGCCATGCGACAGGGTGGGGCGTTATATCAATCTTCGTAGAAGACCTTCATGCCCTTATAGGTCATATAGGTGTCGAGCTTGGAAACAAGCTCCATCGGGGCGTGCATGGACAAAACGGGGACGCCGGCATCGACTGTCTCGATGTTGCGGTTTGCCATATAGCAGGCGACCGTGCCGCCGCCGCCCTGATCGACCTTGCCCAATTCGCCGGTCTGCCAAATGACGTCGTTCTCGGCAAACAGGCGGCGGACATAAGCCATGACCTCGGCTGCCGCGTCGGACGAGCCGGATTTCCCGCGCGCGCCGGTGTACTTGAAGATGCCCGTGCCATAGTTCAGACGGGTGTTGTTGCCCTTGTCGCAGGTCTCGGCGTAGAGCGGGTCAAACGCGTTGCTGACATCCGCCGAGAGGCAGAAGGAGTTTTCAAAGCAGCGCCGCAGGCTTGCGCCCATTGCGTCGCAAAGGTCGCCCATAAACATCTCAAAATACTCGCTCTGCATACCGCTGATGCCGACGGAGCCGATCTCCTCCTTGTCCGCAAGGACGCAGACGGCGGTCTTCTTCGGCGTACCGAGGGTGAGCAGCGGCTTGAACGCGGCATAGGCACAGACGCGGTCGTCATGGCCGTAGGCGGCAATGAGGCTGCGGTCAAAGCCGACCTCTCTCGCTCTGCCTGCGGGCACCATCGTCAATTCGGCAGAGAGGAAGTCCTCCTCGGTGATGCCGTACTTCTCATGCAGCAGGCAAAGAACGGCGAATCTCACACGGTCGCCGCCCTCATCGTCCTTCAGGGGACGGCTGCCGAGTAAGACGCGCAGGTTTTCGCCTGTTACGCCCTCTGCCAGTGTCTTTTTCATCTGATCGCCCGCGAGGTGGACGAGCAGATCGGTCACGCAGAAGATGGGATCGTCCGCGTCCTCACCGACCGTGACCTTGACAACCGTGCCGTCCTTCTTCGCCACGACACCGTGGAGAGCAAGCGGGGTAGTCGTCCACTGGTATTTTTTGATACCGCCGTAATAATGCGTCTTAAAGAATGCCATTTCGCTGTCTTCGTACAGTGGATTCGGCTTGAGGTCGAGACGCGGCGAGTCGATGTGCGCGGCGCAGATGTGCGTGCCGTGCTCCGGCGGCTCCGTGCCGACGACGGCGAAGATCACGCACTTGCCGTGACCGTTGCCGTAGACGCGGTCGCCGGGCTTCAGCTCCATGCCCGGAACGAGAGGCTTGAAGCCGTGCTTCTCCGCCTCCGCAATCGTCCAATCGACCGCTTCGCGCTCAATCTTGCAGGTGCTGATAAAGTCGATATACTCCTTGCAGTACGGCTCCATCGCGGCAAGGTCGGCGTCCGAGATGCGGTCATAACCGTTCGTCGGCGCGGAGAGCAGCTCCTTGCGCAGAGCCTCATATTTCTTTTCTTCCATGATATCAAAAACTCCTTTCAGAAATTGCTTACATTTTTGGGAAAACGTCTCGGGTGCGCCGTCGTTTTGCAGCGTATGCTGTGCCAAGGCGGCGAATTCCACGTCTGACTTCTGGGCGTTGAGACGGCGCTCGGCGTAATCGCGGGGGATGCCGTCGCGCTGCATCAGACGTTCGATGCGTCTCTCTCTCGGCGCAGTCACGGCGACGGTGGTATCGCAAAGCTCCGCCAGCCCGCTTTCAAAAAGTGCAATGGCGTCGATTACCGCATAGGGTGCGTCGGACGCATCAAGCAGGCGTAAAACCTCTCGGCAGACCACCTTGTGGGTGATCTCATTGAGGGCGCGTAGAGCGGCTTCGTCCGAGAAAACTTGATTGCCTAAGACCTTTCGCTGCAAAATACCATCCTGCACCACGCCCGGAAATCGCGCTTCGATGTCCGCAAGCAGTCCCTTGTCGGTTTCCAGCAGACGGTGATACAGCGCGTCGCAGTCAATGCACAGGGCACCCATCGCTTCAGCTTCCCGTAAAAGGGTTGTCTTTCCGCTGCCCGTGCCGCCCGTAATGCCGAGGCGCTTCACGGTTCTTCCTCCGCGTTCACGGTGCGGAACGCCGCTGCCTTTTTCAGACGGTTGCCTACTGCATAGGCGACGCCGCCTCCCTCGGGGCAGCGGGCATAGATCGTCTTGATCTCCGGTGTGTCTAAATCGCGCAGCGCGGCAAAGAGTCCCGCAGAGAGACTCAACGCGTCGTCGCGGCTGCCGTAGGCGGTCGGGTTGCAGCCTTCGTAGAGCGGCAATTCCTCCTTGAAGCACAGCACGGCGTCGCCGGACTGAAAACGCTTACGGATGTAGCGCGCCGCCGCCTCGCTGCTGCCCTGAATGATATAGACTTCGGCGGAGGGGGCGTAATGCTTGTATTTCATGCCCGGGGCGCGGACAACTGCGTCATTGGAGATTTGCCCCAAGACGGCGCGGTCGATGTCAATCTCGCCCAAGAGCGCGCTTAGCTGCTCCGGCGTGATGCCGCCGGGGCGCAGAAGTCTGGGACGCGCGCCCGTGAGGTCAATGATTGTCGATTCCACGCCGACCTCGCAGGCACCGCCGTCCAAGATCGCCTCAATGCGCCCGTCCATATCGTGCAGGACATGGGCGGCGGTGGTGGTTGAGGGCTTACCGGAACGGTTCGCCGACGGTGCGGCGATCGGCACACCGGCAAGGGCGATCAGACGCCGCGTCGCCTCGGTTTTTGGGCAGCGCACGGCGACGGTATCCAAGCCTGCAGTGGTGCGCTTCGGCACGAGATCACGCACGGGCAGCACCATCGTCAAGGGCCCGGGCCAAAAATGCTCCGCCAGCAGCCACGCAGTCTGCGGGATGTCATGACAGATACTTGACAGCTCCTTTGGCTCGGAGATGTGCAAAATCAAAGGATTGTCCTGCGGTCTGCCCTTTGCCTCAAAAATGCGCGCGACAGCTTCTTCGTCTAAACCGTTTGCGCCAAGCCCGTAGACCGTCTCGGTCGGAATGGCCACGAGCTTTCCCTCGCGAAGCAGCTTTGCCGCAAGCGCGATATCTTCCTCTTTTTCGGCGCTTAATTGCAGGGTATTCATAGTGTCTCACCGCTTTCACGGAGTTTTTCCGCCTGATCCGCGGCAATCAGCGCGCCGATGATCTCGTCGAGGTCGCCGTTCATGACGGAGTCAATTTTATAAAGTGTCAGACCGATGCGGTGATCGGTGACGCGACTCTGCGGGAAATTATAGGTGCGGATCTTTTCGTTGCGCATACCGCTGCCGACCTGACTGCGGCGCTGCCCCGAGTATTCCGACTCGATGCGCTCCTGCTCCATCTGATAGAGCTTCGAGGAGAGCATCATCATGCACTTTTCTCGGTTTTGGAACTGGCTGCGCTCCTCCTGACAGGCAACGACGATGCCCGTCGGCTTATGGATCAGACGCACGGCAGAGGAGGTTTTGTTGATGTGCTGTCCGCCCGCGCCGGAGGAACGGTAGACCTGCATTTCGATATCTTCGGGACGGATATCGACATCCGCCTCCTCCATCTCGGGCAGGACGGCGACCGTCGCGGTCGATGTGTGGACGCGCCCGCCGGACTCGGTTTCCGGCACGCGCTGCACGCGATGCACGCCGGATTCGAATTTCAGCCGCGAGTAAGCGCCCGCTCCGCGAATTTCAAAGTCCGCCTCCTTCACGCCGCCAAGCTCCGTCTCGTTGTAGTTGAGCAGCTCCACCGACCAGCCCTTCGAGGCGGCATAGAGGTTGTACATCCGAAACAGGCTGTGCGCAAACAGGGCACTTTCCTCTCCACCGACGCCGCCGCGAATTTCCATAATGACGCTCTTGTCATCGTTCGGATCGTGGGGCAGGAGCAGGAGCTTTAATTCCTTTTCCAGCTCTTCGGAGCGCTTTTTCGCGTCCGCGTATTCCTCCTGACAAAGCTCCTTTAATTCCGCGTCCGCCTGACCGCTCATCAGATCCAAGGCGTCCTGCATATCCTGCTTCGCGCGGAGATAGGCGCGGTACGCCGTGACGACCGGCTCCATTTCCTTTTGCTCCTTGAGATACGCGGCGGCGCGTTTCGGGTCGGCGTAAAAATCGGGCTGCTCCGCACGGGCGCACAGCTCGATATATTTTTCTTCCACAAGTTTCAGCTTATCCAGCATGGTATTCTCCGCTTCTTTAAATTCAAATTATTTTAACAGATTTTCCCGGGATTGTCTACTATATACATTAAAAATAACCTCGGCGGTGTCGGTCAGCGCGTCGGTCTGCGCCAAACGCGCCGCCCCCTCTTTTGAGATGCGCCAGACATGGGGCGTCATATAGAGCAGATCATGCACCGTTTTCGCGTCGGAGAGGGTAAAGGAGAAACGGAGCGTTTCCGAATGCAGCAGCGAGAAATGCGGCAGCTCCTGATGCAATTGCTTATCTTTTCCCAACAATTCGGGATAAATGATCTGCTTCAGACCGAGTAAATGCTTTTCTCCCGCGAGTACCTGCACAAAAATGCCGCCATCCTGCAAAACGCGGGCAAATTCCTCCGCCGCCGTCAGGGCGAACATCGAGAGCACGCAGTCAAAGCTGCCGCCCGAAAACGGAAGATGGGCGGCGGTCGCGGTCAGAAAATGCGCGTCCTTGTCCCGCGCGGCGGCATAGCGCACAGCTTCTTTGGAAATATCAATGCCCCAGCGGTCAGGAATGAATGTGAGCTTACCGAGGTAGTAGCCCTCGCCGCAGCCTGCGTCTAAAACGCTCCGCGCGTCTGGCGCGAACGCTTGCAGCAAGCGGCGCAGCGTGTCCGCAATGGGGATATAATAGCCCGCGTCTAAGAATTCCCGCCGTGCCGCGACCATCTCGCGCGTGTCGCCGGGGTGGAGAGAGTGCTTGCGGTCTACAGTCAGGAGGTTGACATAACCTTGACGCGCAACGTCGAAGCTGTGTCCGGCATCGCATTGCCAGACGGTCTTACCGCATTGGAGCGTGCGGGCGCATACGGGACAAAGCGGAGCGATCATAGGCGATTCCTTTCTTTTCCTGTGCCGTCGTGCGGACAGGCGGGTATACTATTGCGCGAAGGGTGGGAAAACCATGAGACGAATGATCTGCGCGGCAGTGCTGTGCTGCCTTTTGACGCTGCCGAGCTACGCGGAAGACACGCCGAAATATTTGGCGCTGACCTTTGACGACGGTCCCTCGGGGCGTTTTACATCTCGTCTGCTCGACGGACTTGCTGAGCGGGAGGTACACGCGACCTTTTTTCTCTGCGGCTATCGGATCGAGCAGTATCCGGAGATGACCGCGCGGATCGCGCAGGAGGGGCATGAGATCGGGACGCACGGCTATGCGCACAAGTTCTTCAATGCACTCTCGGCAGAGGGCGTTTGCCGCGACCTGTCAAAGGCACAGCGCTGCATTGAGGAGGCAGCCGGTATTCAGCCGACGCTCCTGCGCCCGCCCGGCGGAATCTATGACACAAAGGTCTTATGCCAAAGCGTCTGCGCCGATCTGCCTGTCGTGCTGTGGTCGGTCGATCCCGAGGACTGGCGGAGAACGGACAGCGACGCGGTCGCGACCCATATCATCCGCAAGGCGGAAAACGGCGATATCATTTTGATGCATGATATGTCCGACTCAAGCGTGGACGCGGCGCTTCGAGTGATTGACGAGCTAAGCGCGCAGGGCTTCCGCTTTGTCACGGTTTCGGAGCTTGCGGCGCTTGCCGATTCACCGATGCAGGGGGGAGCGGCGTATTATCGCTTTTCGTTTGCGAAGAACGACTCAATTTCTGACCGCGAGGCGGAGACGGAGCCTTGCACAAAGCCTGCTTTTCCGCCGCCTCGCCCCTGTAAAGCGGCGTTCATCGCACGGCAGAATTCCCTGAGGTCGCTCTGCTGTGTGCCGATGGCGTATTGATACGCCCCGTCCGTTCCCGCAAACACCGCGCAGCGTCCGCCGCAGACGGAGAGTATTGCGTCGGCAAGACGGCGCACGGCGTTTGGCTGCATGGCGCTTTCAAACAGCAGCACATCACCCTTGCCTGCAAGTGCCTGCGCCTTTTGCGAAAACAGCTCGTTTTCCAGCTGCGTGACGCGGTACTGCGCCGCGCCAAGTTCCTCCTTCTGCCTTGCGGCAGCGGCGGCGATTTGCAGCGGCTTTGCGGAAAGCAGGGCGGAAATTTCACGGGTTTGGTCATAGATTGTGCCGAAATAGGCAAGCGCCTGCCCACCGCAGAGCAGCTCGATCCGTGAACCTGCGTGGAAGCGTGTGACGGAGAGAAGCTTGACCAGCCCGATCTCTCCAGTCCGCGCGACATGCAGCCCGCAGCAGGCACAGGTGTCGAGGTCGGGGAAACGGACGATGCGCACCGCGCCGGTCAGTGCTTTTTTGCTGCGGTAGGGAAGAGCGGCGAGGGCGTCCGGGTCGGGGTAGAAGATCTCCGTTTTGACATTCTTCCAAATCGCCTCGTTTGCGGCAAGCTCGACCTCCTTCAGCTCCTGCGGCGTGATTTCGCCGGTATAGTCGATGGTAATCGCCTCGCTGCCCATGTGGAAACCGACATTATCATACCCGAAACGGCTGTGAATGATGCCCGAGACGATGTGCTCTCCCGAATGCTGCTGCATGAGGGAAAAGCGGCGTGCCCAATCTATTTTGCAGACGACCGTCTCGCCCACGGGGAGCGGCTGGTCGCATAGATGCACGACCTCGTCGCCCATCTCGCTGACATCGAGCACCCGTGCGGAACCGAGCGTGCCGAGGTCGCAGGGCTGCCCGCCACCCGTCGGATAGAAAATCGTGCGGTCCAGTATGACGCGCCAGCCTCCCTTTGCTGCCTCACACGAAAGCGCGGTTGCCTCCGCTCCCGTCTGATATGGATCTACATAATATACTTTTTCTGTCGGCATTTTGCTTCCTCCGTAATCTCGAAACTGTAGAGCGGGGAGATGTTCCCGCCGGTGTAGGAACTACCAACTGTGTATAAACTTGTTTATTTGTACTGTTTGCCGCTTCGCGGTCGGCGTGGACATGTCCCCGCCCTATACAGATTTTTATTATTATATCACAGTGCGGTGGTTGCTTCAAGCGTTGGCGCGAGAGGAAAAGGGGGAAGAATAGAAAAAGCCTTGCATTTTCGGAGAAAAAATGCTATCCTGTATGCGGAAGATTGGGAGAGTTTCGAAATTGCGGCATATGCGTCCATTGCGCGCTGCGGTTTCGTGTACAGAGGTTAGGAGGTAAAATTTATTATGAAGAAAATCACCGGTTCCATTGTTGCTTTGGTGACCCCTTTCAACAAGGATGGCTCCGCCGATTATGGCAGACTGCGCGAGCTTGTCGATTGGCATATTGCAAACAAGACCGACGCGATCTTAGTCCTCGGTACAACGGGTGAGACTGCTTCGACCTCTTTGGAGGAGGATATCAAGACGCTTGAATGCGTGGTCGGTCATGCGAATGGGAGAATTCCGATCATTGCGGGCAGCGGCTCGAACTCCAGCGAGATGCAGAAGCATAAGAGCGTGATCTATTCGCAGATGGGTGCAGACGCGCTGCTTTGCATTAGCCCTTACTATGTCAAAACGAACGAGGAGGGCATGTACCGTCACTTTATGATGTCAGCTGACGCAGCATCCTCTCCGATCATCCTTTATAATGTTCCCGGGCGCACCGGTTGCAAGATCTCTCCCGAGGTTGTGCGCCGCCTCTCAACCCATCCGAATGTGATGGGCATTAAGGAAGCCAGTGGCGATATGTCCTACGCGATGAAGGTCGCCCGTTATTTAAGCGACGATTTCGTGATGTACTGCGGCAACGACGATATTACCGTGCCGCTGCTGTCCGTGGGCGCGTCGGGCGTGATCTCCGTTTGGGCGAACATCATGCCCCGCGAGGTGCATGATATGGTCACGGACTATTTGGAGGGACGGCACGAAAAGGCGCTCCAAACACAGCTCCGCTACCTCGACCTCATTAACGCTCTCTTTATGGAGGTCAACCCGATCCCTGTTAAGGAAGCGATGAATCTGATGGGACTTAAGGCGGGCGCGTTCCGTATGCCGATGTACCCGATGGCACCGGAGAACCGCGCAAAGCTGGCGAAGATCATGCGCGAAGCGGGACTTCCCGTGCAGGAGGAGGCACAATGAGGCTTTTTTTGAGCGGCTACGGTAAAATGGGGCACATGGTCGAGGCGCTGGCGCTGGAAAAGGGCTGGCAGATCGTCGGGCATGCGGACATTGACTGTATAGAAAATTATGAGACTGCACCGCAGGCAGATGTCTGCGTGGACTTTTCGGGCGTCGGTGCGCTGCCGTACCTGCTTGCCTATGTGAAGCGGACAGGCACGCCCCTTGTCAGCGGCACAACGGGGTTGACAGAGCCGGATTTTGCCGCACTGCGTGAGGCTTCCGAGACGGTTCCGGTCATTTGGACGGCGAATTACTCCACGGGTGTTGCAGTGATGCGCAAGATGCTGTCCGAGTATGCGCAGGTGCTTGCCGATTGGGACAAGGAGATTGTTGAGCTGCATCACAATCAGAAGGTCGATGCGCCGAGCGGCACGGCGAAGCTGCTGTTGCAGGCGCTGGATCCCGACGGCGAGGCGCTCGTGGTGCATGGCAGAGAGGGACTCTGCGGCAAACGGAAAAAAGAGGAGATCGGCGTCTTCTCCCTGCGCGGCGGCACAGTCGCGGGGGAGCATACGGTCAGTTTTTTCGGCGAGGACGAGATTTTGGAGATTGCGCATAAGGCCTCAAGCCGCAAGATCTTTGCCGCCGGTGCCCTGCGGGCCGCGGAAGCCCTTGCATCAAAGCCCGCCGGCTGGTATTCCCTCGAAGAACTGCTGTTTTAACTGGGACTGCCTGCACGAGATTGCCACGTCGCTGCGCTCCTCGCAATGACAGGAAAAGGTACCCTCCTTGTCATTGCGAAACCAGTGCGCACACTGGTTGTGGCAATCTAATGGGATTGCTTTCCTCAGCGTGCCGAGATTGCCGCGTTTTATGAGAATATATGTAAAAGAAAAAATGAGAGGAACACTATGGAAAAACTGAAACCGCGCACGCTGTCGGGCTTTATGGAGCTGCTGCCCGCGCCGCAGACCCAGATGGAGCGTATGATGGCGATTTTGCGCGAAACTTACGAGCTTTACGGGTTTACCCCATTGGACACGCCGCTTTTGGAGTCGGCGGAAATTCTTTTGGCAAAGGGCGGCGGCGAGTCGGAAAAGCAGATTTACCGTTTCCAAAAGGGGGACAGCGACCTTGCCCTGCGCTTTGACCTGACTGTCCCGCTGGCGAAATATGTCGCCCTGCACGCCGGAGAGCTGAGCTTCCCTTTCCGCCGCTATCAGATCGGCAAGGTCTATCGCGGCGAACGGGCGCAGCGGGGGCGTTTCCGCGAGTTTTATCAGGCGGATATCGACATCATCGGAGACGGCAAGCTCGATATCCTCAACGAGGCGGAGATCCCGTCTATTATCTATACGATCTTCCGCCGTTTGGGTTTGACGCGCTTTGTCATTCGCGTGAATAACCGCAAGCTCCTAAACGGCTTTTACGCCCTGCTGGGGCTGACGGAGAAGTCGGGCGACATTATGCGCACGGTGGATAAGCTTGACAAGATCGGCGCGGACAAGGTGCGCGTCATTTTGCTTGAGGACTGCGGCTTGGCGCAGGAGCAGGCGGACGAGATTCTGCGCTTTATCGCCATCAAAGGCACAAACGCCGAGGTACTGGAAAAGCTTGCCGACTGGCAGGGGAAGAATGAGGTGTTTGATCTCGGACTGTCCGAACTGACTGCCGTCGTGAAGTATTTGGGCGCGTTCGGCGTGCCGGAGGAGAATTTCGCCGTCGATCTGACCATTGCGCGCGGCTTGGACTATTACACCGGCACGGTCTATGAGACGACGCTGCTCGATCATCCCGAGATCGGCTCGGTCTGCTCTGGCGGACGCTATGACAGCCTCGCGGAGTATTACACCGACCGTCAGCTCCCGGGCGTGGGCATCTCCATCGGCCTGACCCGCTTGTTCTATGTCCTCGGGGAGCAGGGAATGCTCAATCCCAACCTGCCGACCGCGCCTGCCGACTGCCTGCTGCTGCCGATGACGGAGGATGTCTCCGCCGCCGTGCGCCTCGCGACGGAGCTGCGCAAAGCGGGCATCCGCACGCAGATCTATTCCGAGCAGAAGAAATTCAAGGCGAAAATGTCCTACGCGGACAAGCTTGGCATACCCTATGTCGTCTTCTTAGGAGAGGACGAGATTGCGCAGGGCGTCTGCTCGGTCAAGAACCTGCGCACGGGCGAACAGGTCAGCCTGCCTGCCGAAGGCGCGGCAAAGCTGATCCGAGAAGGAATCTCCGCGATGTCTGATGACACCGTGATCATAGAAAAATAAATTTGGGGGAATCACCATGACACAAGGAAGAACACATACCTGCGGCGAGCTGCGGCTGTCTGACGCGGGCAAGACCGTAACGCTGGCGGGCTGGATGGAAAACGTCCGCGAGGTCGGCGCAAATTTGGCGTTCGTCGTTTTGCGCGACTTTTACGGCACGACGCAGGTCGTCATTGAGAGCGAGGAGATGATGCAGGTCATCAAGCCCATCAACCGCGAATCGACGATCTCTGTGACCGGCGTCGTGCGCGAGCGGACGAGCAAGAACCCGAAAATTGCCACAGGCGAGATCGAGGTCGTGCCGGAGAAGATTGAGGTTCTCGGTCGCTGCCGCTATAACTCCCTGCCCTTTGAGATCAACCGCTCGAAAGAGGCGGATGAGAATCAGCGCCTGAAGTACCGCTATCTCGACCTGCGCAATCCGGAGGTCAAGAAGAACATCATCCTGCGCTGCAACGTCGTGGCCGACCTGCGCCGCAGCATGACCGAGCACGGCTTTTTGGAGATCACCACGCCGATCCTCACCAGCTCCTCGCCGGAGGGTGCGCGTGACTACCTCGTCCCTGCGAGAAACCATCCCGGCAAGTTCTACGCTCTGCCGCAGGCACCGCAGCAGTTCAAGCAGCTCCTGATGACTTCGGGCTTTGACCGCTATTTCCAGATCGCGCCGTGCTTCCGCGATGAGGACGCCCGCGCCGATCGCAGCCCCGGCGAGTTCTATCAGCTCGACATGGAGATGGCCTTTGCCTCGCAGGACGACGTGTTCGCCGTTCTGGAGGACGTTCTGCCGCCGATCCTCACGAAGTACGG
>JAQXWB010000112.1 GCA_029225225.1 Bacillota bacterium
AGCAACGCCCGGCATACTCTTTGAACTACCTGACACCTGTACAATACCGCAAGTCCTTTCCCGTTGTTGCCGGTGTCCGTTAGCAGATTATCTTAAGTACATATTCTGAGATTTCGTGTCCAATTTTTGTTGACTACTGCAAACCATACCATATGCGAACCCCCTCCGGAGAGGTCTCCGGAGGGGGGGGGTGGTGGATTCAGTATCAGCCAATATTTTCAATCAAGCCATAGCCGCCGTCGTTTCTCTTGTAGACAACCGCAAACGCTTCGCCGTTTTCCTCGTCCTTAAATGCAAAGAAGTTGTGCTCCAGCAGGTTCATTTGCAGGATCGCTTCCTCACGGGTCATCGGCTTCATCGGGAATTCCTTGACACGGACGATCTCAAAATGGCCCTCCTCCTCTGCCTCGGGTGCAAAGGAAGTGACCTCCGCCGAGCGGACGAAGGCATCCTGACGCAGGCGACGGGCAAGGCGGGTCTTGTTCTTGCGGATCTGACGCTCGATGGTGGACACCGCAGCATCAATCGACGCATACATATCCGACGTTGCCTCGCTTGCGCGGAAATAGGTGTTTGCGGCGTGGACCGTAATTTCAACCTTATTACGATCCTTTTCTACAGAAAAGGCGACAAGTGCCTCCGCATCGTCACGGAAAAAACGTTCCAACTTCATAACCTTCTTCTCGGCATAAGCGTGGACGCTGGAGGGCAGGCTGACTTTTTTCTCGGAAAACTGGAATTTCATAGTAGTCGCTCCTTTCGTGTTATGTAAGCGCCGATTGGCGTTTACTTTGGTCTTGCTGTCTATATTATAACATAAATCTCAGAAATTTCAAGTATCTTCCTTCGGTGCTGCGAGAAGCTGATCCATAATCATGCGATAGATCGTCTCCGCATTTTCTTTGAACGCCGAGGCAAGGCGAACCGCGTGCTTTTGCGTGGGCGCCATCAGCTCCATGCGCAAAAGATCGCTGACCTCGTCGTTCAGGCTGAGGCAGACGGTATAGTCTCCGCTCTCGCGCTGCCGGATCGAGGTTTTGACGAAGCTGCTTCTCTGCACGGCGCGGTTGAAGCGATCCACCGCAGCCTGTGCCCGCTGCATCACGGGATAGGGCACGGCATCCTCCGTGACCGCGCACGCCTCACGGCCTTTTTCGGTAATCTGATAGCGCTCGCCCTCAACCTTCTCTAAATGGCCGCTATCCACCATCTGCGGCACGGCCTGCGCCAAATCGAAATAGCTCAGGCAGTCATCCTGATAGGCAAGCTCATAAATTTTCTGCATGTCAATTGGATACATCACCCTTGACATCACATAAAGTATCAGCAGTTTCACATCCAACATATCATGAATGAATCCGCGCCGTTCCACACATATCACATCCCTCTTCTTTCTTTTATTATAGCGCAATCGACGCTTCTTGACAACAACTCTTTTCACCAATTTGCAAATTGAAACATAGGCTGTAGGGAAAGGATGTGAGCGGTATGGAGGAAACGCTGTGGATGGTCGGCGGTGACGAGCGCAGCTTTTGGGCGGCGCAGCATCTTCGGAATCAACGCTTTACGGTGCTGACGCAAGGTGTGCCGAAGCTTTCGGATACACCTCTCCCTTCCGCGTTTTCTATGCTGATTTTACCATTCCCGTCGTTTCGCGGTGCGTTGGTGCGCGGTGTCTCCGCGGTTCCCGTGGAGGAGCTGCTCTGCCGCGCAAACGGACAGACCCGCGTGTTTGGCGGGCAGTTCGGCATTTGGCGAGAGGCGTTCGAGAGCCGAGGCGCGCGCGTCACAGACCTGTATGACACGGAGCCGCTGACAACTGCCAACGCCGTTCCTACGGCGGAGGGTGCCCTTGCCATCGCCATGGAACGCTCCCCGATCACGCTGCACAACGCAAGCTGCCTTGTCATCGGCTATGGGCGCATCGGGAAGCTCTTGGCGCGCAGGCTGCAAGCACTCGGCGCCTCCGTTACCGTCGCGGCGCGGAAGTCCGCCGACCGCGCACTTGCCGAGGCGTGCGGGATGCAGTCGGAGGAAACGGGAAACTACCTGCACGGCTTAGGTCAATACGATTTCGTTTTCAACACCGTGCCCGCCGCAACGCTGAACGAAGCACAATTGCGCCGTCTGCCGCCCGAGTGTATGCTGCTGGAGCTTGCCTCGCCGCCCTACGGCATCGACGCGGAGGCTTGCAAGCGTTTAGGACTTTTCTATGTACTCGCCTCCGGACTTCCCGGGCAGTATGCGCCGAAAACCGCAGGCGCGCTCTATGCGCAAAGCATCCTCGACCTGCTTGATCGGGAGGAAACGCCATGAAACCTGTTGTCGGGCTTGCGTTTTGCGGCTCGTTTTGTACCTTTCGAAAGACGGTGGACGCATTGAAACTGCTCACGGAGCGTTTTGACGTCGTGCCGATCTTCTCCTTTGCCTCCTACGAAACGGACACGCGCTTCGGCAAAGCGGAGGATTTCCGCGCCGAAGTAGAGGAAATCTGCGGCAGAACCGTTCTGCATACCCTTGCCGAAGTCGAACCGTTCGGGCCGAAAAAGCAGCTCGACCTCTTGATTGTTGCGCCCTGCACGGGCAACACCCTCGGGAAGCTGGCAAACGGCATTGCGGACACCCCTGCGACCTTCGCCTGCAAAGCCCATCTGCGCAACGCGCGCCCTGTCCTACTCGCCATCTCGACAAATGACGGGCTGACGGCAAGCGCAGAGAATATCGGTCGGCTGCTCAATCGTAAGCACTATTATTTCGTCCCCTTCGGGCAGGACAGTCCGCAGGGCAAGCCCTACAGTCTCGTCGCCGATTTCTCGTTGCTGCCCCTTGCCGCGGAGAGCGCACTTCTCGGGCAGCAGCTCCAACCGATTTTGCGGTGAGGCTAATTTTTGTTGCATTTGGAAACACAGGCAGTTATAATACTTATGTAGGGGCGGCTATCAGCCGCCCGAATCTCAAATACTTCTTTTAAAGGAGATCACACCATGCCGAGATTCAGTCTGATCGTACCGGTCTATCGGGTGGAAGCATATCTGCCGAAGTGTATCGACTCTGTTTTAGCCCAAACCTGTCAGGACTATGAGCTGCTCCTGATCGACGACGGCTCGCCGGACGGGTGCGGGAAGATTTGTGACGACTACGCCGCAAAATATCAGGACAAGCTCCGTGCGATCCATCAGCCCAACGGCGGCGCAGGCGCGGCAAGAAATCACGGCATTCAGTTAGCACGCGGCGAGTATTTGCTTTTCGTGGACAGCGACGATTCTCTTTCCCCGGATTTCCTCGCGGCACTCTCGGCGGTCATACAGAAAGCACCGGCTGATTTGATTCTCTTCGGCGCAGAAGTCGAACGCGACGGCAGAAAAGTGGACGAGCTGCACGAGAACGTCCCCGTAGAAACGCTCCTCTCCGTGAAGGACGAGCCGACGCTGTATTTCGGCGTGATGGCGCCGTGGAACCGCGCTTACCGCCGCACACTTTTTACGGAACATGACATCGACTTTGCCACAAAGGTCTGGTACGAAGATATCCGCGTCGTAACAAAGCTGCTTGCCGTCGCGCAAACCGCTTACCGTCTGCCCGGCGCATATTACCACTACCTCCAGCGCGAGGGCAGCGCAATGAACAATAAAAATGTCGAGCGTAATGCTGAAATTCTGCAAGCCTACGACGATATCCTCGCTTGGTACGAGGCGCACGGCTATTTGGAATCGTGCCGCGAGGAGCTGACCTTTCAAGCGGTGCAGCACATTCTGCTCGCCGCGACGGTGCGCGTGCTGCAAATTGACCGCAAGAGCCATTTGATAGAGGATTTCCGCGCCTATATGGAACAGCATTTCCCGTATTTCCGTGAAAACAAATATCTTCCGCTTTTGGATAAGAACAAGCAACTCATCTACCGCCTGCTGCTGAACAAGCACTACCGCACTGTACAAATGATTTTCCGCGTCAAGCGGCTGCTCGGGAGGTAACCATGAAACAGAAGCTGATTGGAAAAAATGCCATCGTCACAGGCGCGTCCTCCGGCATCGGACGGGCAACGGCGCTTGCGCTGGCAAAGCAGGGCGCAAATGTCGCGCTGATCGCCCGCAACGAGGCACGGCTGAATGCGGTCGCTGCGGAGGTTCGGGCGCTGGGGGTACAGGCCGAGGTGCTGCTTGCGGACATTCGTGACGAAGCGCAGCTCAAAGCCGCCGTAGACGGTGCTGTGGAGCGCTTCGGTGTGATACATATCTGCCACTGCAACGCCGGCATCTATCTCCGCTGCCCTGCCGCGGAGCTGACGCAGGCGCAGATTCGCGGAATGATGGAGAACAATTTCTTCGGCAATCTCTCCACGGCGTATGCCATTTTGCCCCATTTCCGCGCGCAAGGCGGCGGTCATTTGATCGTCACCGTCTCCATGGACGGCAAAAAGGGCGTACCGCCGGACGCTGCGTATGTCGCAACAAAATTCGCGCTCAACGGTTTCTTTCAGGTCATGCGGCAGGAACTGCGCCGCGAAGGCATTCACGTCGGCATGATCTTCCCCAGCCGCACCGACACGCCGCAGATTGCCCATGTCGCCTGCCCAAAAATTACGCCGAAGGCCTCACCCGACAAGATGGCGAATGCCGTCGTCAAGTGTATCCTGCGGAACAAGCGGGAAATGCTCGTGCCCTATCTGCCGTGCAAGCTGCTTGTCTTTGCCGACGCGATATCACCCCGCCTCGGCGACTGGATGGTGCGGGCTTTCGAGCTCGACGGTGTGCAGACCGGCGACCCGATCGTTTGAGGTGCCGCCATGAAGATGAAATTCAAGCGCGTCCACCAGCTCGGCTATGTTGTCGAGGACATGGAAAAGGCAATGGACGAATACGGGAAAATCTACGGCATCAAGGCATGGTATCGCGCCGTAAACAACCCTGTAGGTCAGCTATATTATAAGGGGCAGCCGTTCACCGATCCGGGCTACGATGTTGTCGTCGGCTATTGCGGCAAGACGGAGATCGAGCTGATCACCACCGGCGGCGCGGAAAACATCTACACTGCCTTTATTCGCGCCCATGGCTACGGCTTGCATCACTTCTGCTTTTTCGTCCGCGATATCCGACCTTATGTGACGGAATATGAAAAGCGCGGCTGGGTCGTCACGCAAAACGGCGTCATCAACGGAAAAAGCACCAAAAGCCACTTCGCCTATCTGACACGCCCCGAGGATGAGGCGGGCACTGTCGTAGAATTCGGAGATACGCATTGGGGCTTTCTGCGCATGACGCGGAGTAAGCTGAATATGGCGCTCGGCGTCCTCACCGGCAACGCCGTCCGCATCCGCTGACAAGAAAACAGAACGCGGCTTCGCCAAACGAGCGAAGCCGCATTTTCACTATGGTTATGTCATGAACCCCCTGTAGGGCGGAGACATGTCCCAAATGACCGCGTAAGCGGCAGGCGGTACAAACAAGTACTCCTGTACACACTTGGCAGTTCCTCCACAAAATTGCCGCGTCGCTGCGCTCCTCGCAATGACAGGTAGGGTGCCCTCTTATCTCATTGCGAGGAGCGCAGCGACGTGGCAATCTCTTTTCATTTTGTGTCACGGGGACAGGATCCTTGACACATTTTCTGTACGCACTTGACAGTTTCTGCGTCGTTTGGAACATGTACCCGCCCTACAGCGGTACTGCCGTTTTTACGAAGCCGCGTTGGTTATTTGTTCAGATATTCCATAAATTCCGGCGTTTTTGACCAGTATTTTACACCCCAGTGTTCAAAATCCCACTGCTCCATATAGTTATTGCATTCGTAGTCCACATAAAACAGCTTGCCGTCCTGCACGACAAAGTTTGTTGGGAAATAGTCGATATTCGTCCCGGCGGTGTAGAGCTTATGGCAGAGCACCCGCATTTGTTCCAAATAGCGCTCCTCCATGCGATCCTGCTTGACAAGGTCAAAGATCGTCTCGCCGTCGATGAATTCCTTCAAGATGCGCTCCTGCGCCGTATCCGTATCCAAGAGCTTCGGCATCGGTACGCCGATTTTCAGCAGCCGCGCATAATCACGCAGCTCCGATTCCAGCTTATTGCCAAACTGATAATAATCGCAAGGCTCATGATGGATCTGCTTCAGCACATACTGCGCCGTACCGTCCGTCACAAGGTAGGAGTAGCCGCCCTTGCCCTTGCCGAGCAGCCGTAAAACCGAAAACTCCCGCCCATTGACCGTCATTTTGTCCATACTCATACTCTCCAATCAGAGAGATATGCCTCCTGTTCGGGCGTCAGGTGGTCGATGGTGAAGCCCGCACCTTGCAGCTTGAGAAGAGACACCGTCTCGTCGATCTCACGGGGAACCTCATAGACCTCCTTGGAAAGTTCCGCGCCGTGCTTGAGCATATACTCCAGCGCAAGCGCCTGCACGGAAAAGCTTGTGTCCATGATCTCGGCAGGGTGTCCGTTGCCCGAGGCGAGATTGACCAAGCGTCCCTCTGCAAGCAGATTCAGCACGCGTCCGTCGGGCAGCTCGTAGCCGACAATATCGTTGCGGCGCTTAAATACGCGCACCGCCATCTTTTCCAGCTCCTCGGCATTGACCTCGACGTTGAAATGTCCCGCGTTGGACAAAAACGCGTTATGCTTCATCACCTCGAAATGACGTCGGGTAATGACATCGCGGCAGCCGGTGGTTGTAACGAAAATATCTCCCTGCGGTGCTGCCTCATCCATCGGCATCACGCGGCAGCCGTCCATGGAAGCTTCAAGCGCCTTGATCGGGTCAATCTCCGTGACGATCACATTTGCCCCCATACCCTTAGCGCGCATCGCAACGCCGCGCCCGCAGTAACCATAGCCCGCGACGACGACGGACTTCCCCGCAACCAGCAGATTCGTCGTGTGCATAATGGAATCCCACACCGACTGACCGGTGCCGTACTTATTGTCATAATAGTGCTTGCACTTGGCGTCGTTGACATTCATCATCGGGAACGGCAGCACCCCCGCCTTCGCTCTGGCGTGCAGACGGTGAATTCCCGTGGTTGTCTCCTCCGCGCCGCCGATGATATGATCGCCCAAATGTGCATATTCTCCGCTCAGGAGGTCTAAAAGGTCGCCTCCGTCGTCAATAATCAGATCAGGGTGGCACGAGAGCGCCTCGACGAGCAGTTCCTTGTATTCCTCGCTGCTGACACCGTGCATCGCGTAGGTCTCCACGCCCATGGATGCCAGACCCGCCGCGACATCGTCCTGCGTCGAAAGCGGATTGCAGCCCGTCGCGTGAACCTCCGCGCCGCCTGCTGCGAGACAGAGCGCCAAAAATGCCGTTTTTGCCTCCATGTGAATGGAGATGGTGATCTTCTTCCCCGCAAAGGGCTTTTCTCTCTCAAAGCGTTCGCGGATGGCAACGAGCGCAGGCATAAAATCGCGCACCCATTCGATTTTCATTCTGCCGTAGTCGGCAAGGGACATATCTCTGACATGGCTCATGGTGTGACCTCCAAATTTTTCTGAGGATATCATACCATACGGCAGGATTTTTTTCAACCATTGGTCAGAATTCAAAGATTATTTATAGACAATCGCCGCAAAATCCGCTACAATGGTAGCATATAACAAAGGAGGCAACTTATGAGCAATTTTCGGCGGAATTATAACCGCTTCTTGATCCGCAATCGTAACAAAGGTATCCCAAGGCTGATGCTTTGGATCTGCACAGGCAACGCAATTGTCTTTCTTTTTTGGAAATTTTTTGACTCTAATCTGCCGTACTATCTTTATTTCAATGCAGAGGCGATCATGCACGGGCAGGTATGGCGTCTGTTCTCCTACATTTTTACTTTCGCAAGTGGGCCGAGCTTCCTCTTCAGCAGTCTCTTGGGCGCGCTGATCTCGATCATGTTCTATTATTGGATCGGCAGCACTTTGGAAAATGTTTGGGGGACACTGCGCTTCAACCTCTTCTATCTCTGCGGCATTCTGTTGAGTGATCTTTATGCCATGCTGATCTATTGGATCTTCGGCGCACCCTTGACCATGACCTCAGATTACATCAATCTCTCGATGTTCCTCGCGGTTGCAACGCTCGCGCCGGAACAGCACGTGCTGCTGATGATGATCCTTCCAGTAAAAATGAAGTGGCTTGCTTGGGTGGATATAGGATTTACGCTTTACGGCATTATCTCCGGTCTTGTACAGGCTGTAAAGATTTCCTTCCTCGGCGCGTTCTACACCACGGCTTATGTGCTGATTGCGCTGTTCCCGCTGGTCGCCTTGCTGAACTATCTTCTGTTTTTCGGGCGGGACATCAAAAACCTGCTTCCCAATCTAAGGCGTTCGCCGCATCGCAGAAAGCAGTCGCGCGCGAAGGTATCCGAGCCGCAGCCGAATCCCGACTGGGCAAAGAACTACCGCAGCAGTTCGGGAGAACGCCCCTATCGACACAAGTGTACGGTCTGCGGCAGAACAGATACGGAATGCCCCGATTTAGAATTCCGCTACTGCTCCAAATGCAAGGGCTATTTCTGCTATTGCATCGACCATATCAATAACCACACCCATGTGCAGTAATCCCCCTTCCCCGATCAATGTTGGGTGGGGACATGTCCACCCGACCTCGAAGCGGCAACGGTAGAACAAAATAAGTTGGTACGCAGTCGGTAGTTCCTACACAAGATTGCCACGGCGCAAGCGCCTCGCAATGACAAAAAAGGCACCCCCATTTGTCATTGCGAGAAGCGCAGCGACGTGGCAATCTCTTTGATCTTTCGTCTTTGTTCGCACTTTGTAGTTCCTGCGCTGGCGGGGACATGTCTCCACCCTACAAAGTAAAAAAGCCTCACGCAGGGAAAGTACTGCGGGAGGCTGCTTTGTATGCGGATAGGCTCAATCATTATCAATATGGCGCTGGATACGGTCAATGATCATTTCCAACGCGACAAGGTTTTTGCCGCCCTCGAGCACTACGAGGTCGGCATTTTTCTTGCTCGGCTCGACGAACTGCTCATGCATCGGCTTGACCGTATTCAAATACTGCGTCAATACGGATTCCAAGCTTCTGCCGCGCTTTGCCACATCCCTCTTGATGCGGCGGATCAGGCGGACGTCCGCATCGGTATCGACGAAAATCTTGATATCCATCTGCGAGCAAAGCGCCTTATTCTCGAAGATCAGAATACCCTCAACCAAAATGACCTTGCGCGGCTCAAGTCGAGTCGTCTCCTTGCTGCGGGAATAGGTCGTATAGTCATAGTTCGGACATTCAATGGGCTGTCCTGCCTTGAGCTGCTTCAGATGCTCAATCATCATCTCCGTATCGAAGGCATCGGGATGGTCATAGTTGACCTTGCGCCGCTCCTCAATGGACAGCTCATCATACGGACGGTAATAATTATCATGGCTGAGGACGGTCACATCATCCTGAAAGCGCGCGATAAGATTCTTCATCAGCGTCGTCTTACCGCTTCCGCTGCCGCCTGCAATGCCGATGACAATAATATTTGACATTTTATATCCTCCGTGTCGTCGGGCAACCCGACATCTATTTCTCGATAACAGTCATTGTCCTATCCCCCGCAAGCGAGGGATAGGACAATTTGGTATTTCTTTGATTCAGCGTTGTCCCTTGTCGTAGGGGATGCCTTCTGCCTTCGGCGCTTTCGAGTTCTTGGAAGTAAACGCAAGAACGATCAGCGAGACGATGTACGGCAGCATGTTGTAAACTGCACTGGGGATACCCATATTGGCAAGCAACGGGATACCGTTATAGACATTGCCGAGTGCGCGGAACAGACCGAACAGGACTGCCGCTCCCGCAATGCGGACAGGATGCCATGCACCGAAGATCATAACCGCCAGAGCGAGGAAGCCGAAGCCTGCAACGCCGTTTTCAAACTTCCAAACGCTGACGCCGGCGGTGATGTAGGTAATGCCGCCCAGACCGCCGAGGAAGCCGGAGATCAGGACGCCGGCATAGCGCATCTTATAGACATTGATACCAACCGAGTCTGCCGCTTGCGGATGCTCGCCGCAGGCGCGCAGACGCAGACCGAAGCGGGTTTTATACAGTAGGATCGTCGAGATCACCAGCAGGATCAGCGCAAGGACGACGAACCAGTTCAGCTCGAACTTGCCGCCGAAATCGGACAGGAACGCTTTCTTCGCGTTGATGTACTGGATCTCGGAGGAATGGTCGTCAGGGTTCATCGCCGTGTTCATCGACTTAACGATGACCGTTGCCAATGCAGTACCGAGCAGGTTCATTGCCGTACCGACGATTGTCTGATCCGCCTTGAAGTTGATGCAGGCAACCGCGAGTAAGAGCGAGTAGATCATACCTGCCGCAATACTTGCAAGCGCAACGCAGGCAAAGACGCCAAGGTTCGTCAGCAAGTTGGCGGTATCAGGATTATAGGGCAGGAAGCGCATGACCAGCGCGCCGCCGAGGGCGCCCATGACCATGATGCCCTCCAAGCCGATGTTGATCACGCCGGAGTGTTCGGAGAAGCAACCGCCCAACGCAACCAGCAGCAGAACGGCAGCAAAAATAAGAGTATATTGAATCAGCAATACCATTATTTGTTTCCTCCTTCCTCGGTCGCACTGTTTGCCCTTGCAGCCTGAATCTTCTTTTCCTCACGACGATCCAACGCACGGTTGAGGCAGGTCTTGAAGAAGAGAACGAAGCCGCACAGGTAAATGATGATAGAAGAGATGAAGTCCGCGATCTGCGCGCAGTAGTGACTCAGATCGACATTGGCGCCGCCCAGCGTAATATGCTGGATAAAGAACGAGGAGAAGATCGCGCCGATGGGATGCAGACCGCCGAGGAACGCCGCCGCAATACCGTTAAAGCCCATGGCAGGGACGGAGGACGAGTTGACATTCCACTGCTCGAAGTCGGACAAATAGTAAAGACCTGCACCGAGACCTGCCAGCGCGGCAGCGATCACCATGGTCAGGATAATGTTGCGGTTTTCCTTCATGCCGCAGTACTTCGCAGCATTCAGGTTGTTGCCGGTCGCCTTCAGCTCATAGCCAAACTTGGTCTTGTCGAGCAGGATCCAAATGACGATCGCAACAATGATCGCAACCGGAATCGCGATGGTGACATACTGGTTGTTGTTAAACAGCTTGTCCAAGCCAAGGGTCGGCAGGATCGCATCTTTGTTCGCCTTGACCAGACGGATGGTATCCTTGCCGGTCTTCTCCATGCCGCCCTTCAGGATCAGGTTGGTTGCATACAGGCTGATCCAGTTCAGCATGATGCCGGAGATAACGACATTGACATTGAGGTAAGCACGCAGGACGCCGCAGAGCGCGCCGGAGATCGCCGCAGCAACAACGGCAGCGAGCAGGCACACATACCAAGGCAGACCCGCCAGCAGCGCGCAGCCCAGCGAGGCAGCAGCACCGAGAACATACTGACCGGCAACGCCGATGTTGAACAGACCGACCTTATAGGCAAACAGGACGGACAGGGAGCAAAGCAGCAGCGGCGCGGTCTTAACGAGCGTACTGCCGAAGTACTTCAGCTTCTGCGCACCGGTCGGATACTTTAAGAAGTTTTTCAGAACCGCGAGAATTGCTTCCCACGCACCGGATGGCTCGATGATCAGCAGTGCAAGATAGCCGACCAGAAGACCGAGCAGGATGCACAGAAGCGATGCAAGGAGTGTCTGCGCTGCGCTCTTACGCAACAAAGGAGTGCGTTGCTTCATATTACTGTACCTCCATTCTCTTCGCGCCAGCCATATACAGACCGAGTTCTTCGACGGTCGTCTGCTTCGGGTCAAGCTCGCCGACAATCTCGCCCTCATACATTACGAGGATACGGTCAGCGAGACTCATGACCTCGTCCAGTTCAAGGGAGACAAGCAGGACGCCATTGCCCGCGTCGCGGTGCGCGACGATCTGCTTATGGATATACTCGATTGCGCCGACATCCAAGCCGCGGGTCGGCTGGACGGCGATGAGCAGCGCGGGATCCTTGTCGATCTCACGGGCGACAATCGCCTTTTGCTGGTTGCCGCCGGACATGGACCGGGCAATCGTGATGGGACCTTGACCAGAGCGGACGTCATACTGCTCAATCAGGCGCTCCGCATAAGCGCGGATGTTGCCTTTGCGCAGGAAGCCACCCTTATTGGTAAACTCCGGCTCAAAATAGCGCTGGAGCACAAGGTTATTCTCAAGCGTGTAGTCCAAAACGAGACCGTGCTTGTGGCGATCCTCCGGGATGTGGCTCATGCCGCTTGTGGAGCGCTTACGGATCGGCGCCTTTGTGATGTCATTGCCGCACAGCTCTAACTTACCGCCCTTCAGAGGCTCCAGACCGGAGATGCCGTAAACCAACTCAGTCTGACCGTTGCCGTCGATACCGGCGATACAGACGATCTCGCCGCGGCGCACTTGGAAGGAGACATCCTTAACCGCGTTGTTGCTATGCATCTTCGATGCGACGGTCATATGCTCCACATTGAGGACAACATCCGTCGGCTTCGCCGGATCCTTATGTACGACGAATTCAACATCTCTGCCGACCATCATGCGGGAGAGCTCTTCCTTTGTGGTATCGGCGACATTGACGGTGCCGACATACTTGCCCTTGCGCAAAACCGTGCAGCGATCCGCTACGGACATGATCTCGTTAAGTTTGTGAGAGATAAAGAGGATGGATTTGCCTTCTCTTGCCAGACCGCGCATAATCTCCATCAGCTCATCGATCTCCTGCGGCGTCAGAACCGCCGTCGGCTCGTCGAAAATCAGGATCTCGTTATCGCGGTAGAGCATCTTCAAAATCTCGGTACGCTGCTGCATGCCGACAGTGATGTCTTCGATCAATGCATCCGGGTCAACATGAAGTCCGTATTTCTCGGAAAGGGCAAGTACCTTTTCACGCGCCTCCTCTTTTTGCAGGAAACCCATGTGTGTCGGCTCGATGCCGAGAATGATGTTGTCGAGAACGGAGAAGCACTCGACCAGTTTGAAATGCTGATGCACCATGCCGATATGCAGCGCATTGGCATCGTTCGGATTGCGGATGGCAACTTCGACGCCGTCCTTTTTGATGATGCCCTCTTCCGGCTGATAAAGACCGAACAGAACGCTCATCAGTGTGGATTTACCGGCGCCGTTTTCGCCAAGCAAGGCATGGATTTCGACGGTTTTCAGTTGCAGCGTGATGTTATCATTTGCGACAATGCCGGGAAAGCGCTTGGTGATATTCAGCATTTCTATCGCATAATGTTCGTTGCTCAAGCTGATTCCTCCTCTTTATAAAATTACAGTTTGATTATACACCATTGGTTGCGAAATTTCAAATCCTAATTTTTTGAAAAGTGGGAGAGCTTGTCTTTTTGTTAGAAGTGCTAAATATCGAAAGGAAATTTGTGCAAAACGACAGTTTTCGCAGTCCATCCGTGGGACTGACAATATGCACGATCCATAAGCAAATCACTTCAATGCAATGAGACGCTCCCACAGGTGTAGAGAGTCATAAAATGCGCACAGGAACGATCAACAGCATACAAATTTGTTCTCCCCTCCACTTTGTCAAATTATAAAATGGATGGAAAAACTTACCGCTTAATACTGATTCTTGATGAAAAGATTTCATCAAGAATCAGTGTGCTAACGCGTACTGCGACGTCTTGTGCAGAATTTGACGCACCTCCGGTGCTATAAAAACCTCTGATATTGATTCTTGATTAAATTCTTTAATCAAGAATCCCGTGTGCTGCGCACACTCGCATCGTGCTAACGCACGCTGCGCCGTCTCATGCAGAATTTGACGCACCTACGGTGCTATAAAAAGCTATTAAAGCTTTTTATCAAATTCTAGTATGAAAGCTTTTTTCAAATTATAGCTATAATAGTTTGTAACATCTAAAAGTTGCACATCATCGTCCGTAGGGGCGGACGACTCTGTCCGCCCGTGCAGGAACAACCAACCGAGTATAAGCTCGTTCATGCATACCCTCTGCCGCTACGCCGACTGCGGGGACATGTCCCCCTCCCTGCAAAGGATTTCACAACAATGACAATACCATCATTATTTGACAGCCCTTTAAAAAAAGAGAACGGGCAAAAGCCCGTTCTCTAAAATTGTGGGGTTGATTACTTGATGTTGCCCTGATAGTCAACAGCGATGGTGACTTCGGGAGCATTCTCGGTGTCAGCAGAGACGGTACGAGTGCCGTCGAACAGCTCACCGACGAGAGCGACATAGTCATCCTCGGTGAAGTCGTCGGACCACTGAGTGGAGGACGGGATCTGGACATAGTTCAGAGCGGGATCCGCAGAGACAAGACCCAGAGTCTCAACCTTGCCGCTGTAAGCAGCCCAGTTGTCGTTGACGATGAGCTCGGTCAGCATGGTGTCGACCGTGGGAGCAAGACCCTTCATCGCAGAGGTGACGGTGATGCCGTCGCCGTACATGCCGTCGATGGTGCCCTTCTGGTCAACGTCAACGCCGATGACCTTCGCGCCCTCAACCTTCTGCGCAGCCTCGCCGGCAGAGGTGAAGATGCCGCCGCCGCAAGCGAAGACGACTTCGACGCCCTTGTTCTGATACCAAGTGTCCATGTAAGCGGTGATGTCAGCGTCGCCAGAGAACTGGTTGCCATAGACATACTCGATGGCAACGTCGCCGGTGATGCCCAGCTCAGCAGCAGCCGCGTCGCAGCCCTGCACGAAGCCGTAGCCATAGCGGACAACAGCGGGAACAGCCATGCCGCCGAGGAAGCCGAGGTGCTTGTAGCCGAGCTTCACAGCAGCGTAGCCAGCCATGTAACCGGCAAGCTCTTCCTGATAAACAGCGGAGTAAACGTTTGCGGGATAGACATAGGACCAATCTTCGACGGTGCCGGCAGCATCCTGCAGGTCATACTCGCCGACGTCAAGGGCGATGTACTTCACATCGGGATAGTTCTCAGCGGTCTCAACAATCGCGCCAGCGAAAGCGAAGCCCGGGAGAAGGAGGACGTTGTAGCCATCGGCAACAGCCTGGTCGATAGCAGCAACACGCTCAGCGGTGGAGTCGCCGGTCGGCTTGTAGTAGGTGAAGTCAACGCCGTTGGCTGCGCACCATGCCTTGCCGGCATCATAGGTGGTCTGGTTGAAGGACTGGTCGGTGATATCGCCGTAGTCGGTAACCATGGCTACGCGATAGTCGCTTGCGGGAGCGGGATCGGTGGGCTCAGGCTCGGTTGGATCGTCGCTGGATGCAGCGGGAGCACTGGTGCTGGGGTCGGTGGCCTCGGTGTTGGCCGTGGTTTCCTTCTCATCGCCCGAGCAGCCGGCAAACAGGCAGGCTACCATGCACAGGGCGAGGAGGAGAGCAACAAGTTTCTTCATTTTCTTACCTCCAAAATTTTTGTTTGCGGTCTTACCGCTTACTACATTGTTGCACAAAATCATGTAAAAATCAAGATGCTGCTAAAAATTTGTTGAATATTACCAAAATCACCGTTCCAAATCCTCTTTTGAGAAGCTCAAAGGCAGCAAATTAGTCAAAGTTGTCTCCAAAACAGTGCCGTCTCCCTTGCTCAAAATTATTTTGAAGTCATCTTTACAGAATTCGCGCATTACCTGACGGCAGATGCCGCAGGGCGCGCAAAGCTCGCTGACCGGCTCGCCCGCCTTGCCGCCGACGATGGCAATCGCCTCAAAATCACGCTCGCCCTGATAGACGGCGGTGAAAAAGGCTGTCCGCTCTGCGCAGTTTGTTGCGCCGTAGGATGAGTTTTCAATGTTGCAGCCCTGATAGACCTTTCCGTCCCTCATCAGCAGCGCAGCGCCGACGGCGAAGTTGGAATATGGCACATAGGCATGCTCTCGCGCCTCAATGGCGAGATTGACTAATTCCAAAGATGTCATTCTATGTTCTCTCCTTTCTTAACAAAGTGAATGGTTAACACTTGATGTAGGGCGGGGATATGTCCCCCAAGGCAGCAAAGCAGCAGACAGCATAGACGAAAAAGTCTTTACACGGTTGGTAGTTCCTGCACGAGATTACCGCGTCGCCTGCGCAGCCGTTGGCGACGAAGGAGCCTTACGGATGCGGCGTACTCCTTGCGGGTGTGCGCTCCTCGCAATGACAAATTGGGGGGGCTTCAGCGGTTACACGATCTCCTTTGCAAAGCTCTTGCCGGGGGTCTTGAAGTCCACGCCGAGCAGCTCGGTCACGGTTGCGGCGATATCCGCAAAGCTCATGCGCGTGCCGAGGTTAACGGGCTTGACCTGCTTGCCCGCGATCAGCAGCGGCACATACTCGCGCGTATGGTCGGTCGTTTCGGTATAGGCGGGATCGCAGCCGTGGTCGGCAGTAATCATCACGATATCGTCCTCGCCTAACTTCTCCATAAATTCCGCAAGCCAGCCGTCAAACTCCGTCAACGCGGCGGCATAGCCGTCGATGTTGCGGCGGTGACCGTAAAGCATATCAAAATCCACAAGGTTGATGAAGCACAGACCGTGGAAATCGCGGTCGGCATATGCCATCGTCTTGTTCAGTCCGTCGGTGTTGCCCTTGGTATAGGTGTACTCTGTCGTGCCGCGATGCGCGAAGATGTCATAGATCTTGCCGACACCGATGGAGTCCAGCCCCGCTGCCTTCACCGCGTCGAGCATGGTTTCTGCGGGCGGCTCAAGGGAGAAGTCGTGGCGGTTGGAGGTGCGGGTGAAACCGTCCTTGGCGTTACCGATGAACGGGCGGGCAATGACTCTGCCCACGCCGTGCTTGCCGACGAGGAGCTTGCGCGCAATACGGCAGTATTCATAAAGCTGTTCGGGCGGGACGATATCCTCATGAGCGGCGATCTGAAAGACGGAGTCGGCGGAGGTATAGACGATCAGGTCGCCCGTCTTCATATGCTCCTCGCCGTACTTGTTGATGACCTCCGTGCCGGACCACGGTGCGTTGGCAAGCACGCCTCTGCCCGTTGCCTCGCGGAAGGGCTTCAAAAGCTCCTCGGGGAAGCCGTTGGGATAGGTGGGCAGCGGGTCGGGCGAGACAATGCCCGCGATCTCCCAGTGACCGATGGTGGTATCCTTGCCCATCGACGCCTCCTTCAAGCGGGCGCAGGCACCCTTCTGCCGGGCGGTCTTAGGCAGGAAATCCACGGTGTCGATGTTGCCGAGACCGTAAGCCAGCATATTCGGAATATGCAGCTTATCAGAGGTCGAGCAGCTTTTCAGCGTGTTGACGCCGTGGTCGCCAAAGGATGCGGCATCCGGCATCTCGCCGCAGCCGCAGGAATCCAAAACAAACAAAAATACGCGTTTCATAGAATTTCTCCTCATGTAATAATGTTGAAAAGGTCAGTACAGGGGCGGACAAGCGCCGTCCGCCCCCAATTGGATTCGGTTTTCTTATTTTTCGAGCTTGACCGCCGTCTCCAGCGCAACCTCCATCATCTCGCGGAAGGAGGTCTGACGCTCCTCAGCGGGCAGCGCCTCGCCGGTGAGCATATGGTCGGAGATCGTGCAGATGCACAGGGCGTTCTTCTTCCAGCGTGCAGCGGTCATATAAAGACCTGCCGCCTCCATCTCGCACGCCATAACGCCCATCTTCTGCCACGCGGGAACCGTCTGCAACACTTCGGGCACGCCCTCATCGTCATTGTAGAAGTTATCGGTGGACAGGACGTTGCCGACATGGTAGGTCGCGCCGACCTGCTCGCAGGACTCGACTGCCTTGCGCATCATTTCGTAGGAGGCAATGGGCGCAAAGGTACCGTCGATGTGGTACTGATGCAGGAAGTTGGAGTCGGTGCAGGCACCCTGCGCGATGACGATATCACGGACATGGATATCGGGGTTAATGGAGCCTGCCGAGCCGATACGCATAATGTTCCGCACACCGAACGCATTGTAAAGCTCGTAGGAATAGATGCCGATGGAGGGAATGCCCATGCCGGACGCCATAACCGAGACTTTCACGCCCTTGTAGAAGCCGGTGTAGCCTTGCACGCCGCGGACATTGTTGACAAGCTTGGCGTTTTCAAGGAAGTTTTCCGCAATGTACTGCGAGCGGAGCGGGTCGCCGGGCATCAGGACGGTCTGACCGAAATCCTCGGGCTTGGCGTTGATGTGGGGAGTCGGATAATTCATAAGTAGTTCTCCTTTCAAGCTATGTGAAAATTTTTTCTTATCTGACTTTGCGGTGCTCTCGGATGTTGCGCATCCAGCACTTGTGGCACATGGCAATATAGCGGTCGTTGCCGCCCATGAGTATCTGCGCGCCCTCGGTGACGATATAACCATCCTCGCCGACGCGGGCGTTGGTAGTCGCCTTCGCGCCGCAGTCGCAGATCGTCTTGATCTCCGTGATGGTGTCCGCGACCTCAAACAGGCGGCGGCTGCCGGGGAAAAGCGTGCTACGGAAATCCGTCCGCAAGCCGAAGCAGAGGACGGGAACATTCTCGGCATCCACGATCTCGCGGAGCTGGTCGATCTGTTCCGGAGTCATGAACTGGCACTCATCGACAATGATGACATCGGTCTTCTCCTGCCGCGCAAACAGCTCCCGAATATCCGTTTCCGGTGCAATGACCTCCGCCGGTGCTTCCAGCCCGACACGGCTGCGCAGAATGATCGCGCCGTCGCGGTTATCCGCGGATGGCTTGATCAGCCAGACGCGCATGCCGTTCTCCTCGTAGTTATACTTGGTGATGAGCGCCTGCGCCGTCTTGGACGAACCCATCGCGCCATACTTGAAATACAGCTTTGCCATGACACTGCCTCCTATATTTCTGTTTCTTCTGTCCCTATTATACAGGACACGCAGCAGGAATGCAAGGGACATTTGCAGCGTCCGCAGAAGGTTCGGTAGGATATATTATATACCCTCTCGCCGCAAAGCGCAAGCGCTAATTTGTGATAATGCACAAAGAATTCAAGATTTTTCCTTTATAACTGTCACAATTCCCCTTGCTCCGTCCACCTTGACCCGTGCCTCCGGTTTTTTTCACGCAGGCAGCATTTTTTCTGCGCTATGGCTTGACGCGGAGAAAAAGTAATGCTAAAATAGATGCCGTGCAGCGGGCACTCCCCTGCCAAACACCCTGCCGCTGTGTTGGAATAGGTAGACAAAGCGGACTTAAAATCCGCCGGTAGCGATACCGTACCGGTTCGAGTCCGGTCAGCGGCACCAGAAACGCCCCGTGAACGGCGGCTTAGATAAGAGATAATGGATAATAGTGAATAGATCATAGATTTTTGCCGCAGCTCGTGGCGTTTCTGTATTATTCTCTATTCTCTATTATCTCTTATCTCTTATCTATTCTCTAAAGGAGAGCACCGCTATGAGTCAAGACAGCATCATTTTGACGAAATCCCTGAAGTTTGCAACGCGAATCGTGAAGCATTATCAGTAAACCCGCAATTTGCCGGAAGCTCCGGAAAAGCAATTGCCGTCTGTTGAGGATATATAAAAAAGAATGGAGCGGATTGTTTCAGAGTTAGGATTTACCTGCAAAAGTCTCGAAATATTTTTTCCGTACCGATTAGTAATACACGCCCTCTTTTGGTTTTACAAAAGAGGGCGTCTGTTATTCCGGCAGAAAAACGATACCCTGCAAAAGCAAGGACATCTCGCTTTTGCAGGGTATTTCTCTTTGCTTAAAAAAGGCGCGTGCCACTGACGAATTTTGCGGCGATGTGGCGCTCGTCCGCCTGATAGATGCAGCGCTCCAGCCGCGCGCGGAGGGTCAGCTCCTGCGGATGCTCCAAGGCGGAATCATCCAGCACGAGGGCATCAAATTCGTAGCCGTCTGCAAAGCTGCCGACCTTGCCGAAGAAGCTGCCGCCGCCGAGGGTGGCAAGATAGAACGCCTGATCGACCGTGAGCGGCTTGACCTCCTGATCCAGCAGCCGCCAGCGGAGCTTCGACGCGCGGATCGCGCCCGCCATCACTTGGAACATATTCTCCGTATCGCCGCCGGCGACATCCGACGCCAGTCCGACGCGCAAGCCCGCCTCCATATACTTGGCAATCGGCGCGACGCCGGAGGCGAGATTCGTGTTGGACAGCGGCGAGTGCGCGATAAACACGCCGTTTTTCTTCATCAGCTCCAGTTCTTCGTCCGACGAATGGACGCAGTGCGCCATGATGCAGGGATGATCGCCGCCGAAGAGTCCGAAACGGTCGTAAGCCTCGCCGTAAAATTCGGTATCCGGGCAAAGTTCCTTGACCCATGCGATCTCTCCGAAGTTTTCGGAAAGATGGCTCTGCAGCGGAAGCGCATACTTTTCCAATAAGCCGCGCAGACCTTGCAGGAGCGCGTCACTACAGGAGGGGACAAAGCGCGGCGTCAGGATCGGCTTTGTCCTTGCAAAGCGCGACTTCGTCTCGCAGATCCAATGTTCGGTCGCCGCAACGGACTTTTTCGCGCTTTCCTCGCACAGGTAGTCGGGACTGTTGCGATCCATATTGACCTTACCGACATAGGAGATCAGTCCGCTGTTCTCCATTTTTTCCATCAGCAGCTCGGTCGCAGGTGTATGTATGGTAGCAAAGCAAACGGCGCGGGTCGTTGCGCTGCGGCGCAAATGCGAGACGAACTGACCGTAAGCGCGGTCGGCATAGTCAAGCTGCGCATATTTTGACTCCTCGGGGAAGGTATAGGTATTGAGCCAGTCCAGCAGCTCCATGTCCATTCCCAGCCCACGGAACGCAAACTGCGGCGCGTGGATATGCAGGTCGATCAGCCCCGGGATCACCAGCCGATCCCCGAAATCGGTCAGCGGGAGGGCGGCATAGCGTTCCGGCAGCGCGTCAAATATACCGGCACAAACGCCGTCCTCGCACACCAAATAGGCTTGCGGTCTTATATTAATTTGATTACTGTTTATACTGTAGCAGAGATTGCCTCTGATCACAAAGCTACTCATAATGATCCCCCTTAGAATTTCTTCTGAAGGTATATTTTACATGGTTTCAGCGATTTTGTCAATCATTTTCCTCGCGTGAAAGCAAAGCTTGTGCATAATTCACAAGAGCATTCCGTTCATTTGCAAGCTTTCCGTCCAGAACCGCGTCCAAAAGCTGCTGCAAAAGCGCGCCGACCCGCTTCCCGCGAGGCACTCCCATCGCGAGGATATCGTCGCCCCCGATCTTCAGCGTGCGCAGGGAAAGGCATTGCTCCTCGCGCAGAACGCACACAAGCAGCGCCTCCGCCTGCTGCGTCATCGCCTCAATCGCTTCCGCTTCCTCCGTCCCCTTGCCGAGGCGATCCGCACGGCGCAGACGCAGCAGCAAACGCACGGTGTCCTCTCCATAGCGCGCGAGCAGCCGCCGCAGCCGCCGCTCATCCATTGGCCGCAACGCAAAATCATGCCCGCCCACCAGCGTTGTGACAAGCTTGCTCGTCGCGTTGTCATAGTGCAAACGGCGAAGGATCGCTTCCGTCATTGCCGCGCTGACGACCGCATGACCGTAAAAATGCCCGATCAGGTTTTTATCGAAGGAAAAGACTGCAGGCTTTCCGATATCGTGCAGCAGCACGGCAAGACGCAGCGCCTCCTGCGGCTCCGATGCCTGCAACGCGCAAAGCGTGTGCTTCCAAACATCAAAGGCGTGATGCGGATTATACTGCCGAAAGCCGATACACGGCGCAAGCTCCGGCAGAATCACACACAGCACATCGGAGAATTCCGCCAGCACCGCCGCCGCGTTTTTGCCGCAGAGAAGCCCCTTCAGCTCCTTACGCAGCCGCTCCGGAGCAACGGAACGCAAGCGCTCCCGCTGCGCATGGATGGCGGCAGCGGTCTCCTCCGCGACGGAGAAGCCTAACTTCGCGGCAAAACGAAGCGCGCGCATGATCCGCAGCGCGTCCTCCGTAAAGCGCTCCTCGGGCGCGCCGACGCAGCGGATCGCACCTTTTTGCAGATCCTCCGCGCCGCTGAAGCAGTCAATGACCACGCCGTCTGCATCGGCTGCCATCGCGTTGACAGTAAAATCCCGCCGCGCAAGATCGCCGCGCAGGGAGCTTAGAAACCGCACCTCGTCAGGATGACGGCTGTCGGAATAGCTACCTTCCGCGCGGAAGGTGGTAACCTCAAACGCTTCTCCCTCCGACAACACGGTCACCGTTCCGTAACGTACACCAGTCAGAATCGTTCGCTCCTCGGAGAAGCACGCGATGATTTCCTGCGGTGTCGCGTTCGTGCAGATATCCCAGTCCTGCGGCGCAGCGCCCAGCAGGCTGTCGCGCACACAGCCGCCGACCGCATACGCCGAAAAGCCCGCCGAAGACAGACGCCGTAAAACGGCTGCGGTCTTTGGCGGGAGCAAAATCGTCCGATTCACTTCTTCAGCGGCTCACCGCAATTCGGGCAGACATCGGGCAGCTTCTCGTTGACGGAAAAATTGTGCTTGCATTTGGGGCAGCGGTAAAACAGCAGCGTGACCACAAAGCCCACAACAACGAGGGCGCAGGCGGCAATCAAAAGCCCCGTCTTCACGCCGCTCGGACAGCCGTCCGGTAAAAACCATGTGATCAGCGCAGCCGCCACGCCGCCGATGTAAAAAATATTCTTCAAAATTCTGACGGTATCGAGTTTCATGCTTCTTCCTCCCATTTTTTCCAAACCTCAGGGCAATAGCCCACGGTCGCTTTTTTCCCGTTGCGGACAATCGGCGTTTTCATCAGCTCCGGTTGGTAGAACACCTTGTCCTCCTTGGCGATCCGGTCATCCATATAGCGCAGCAGGTCGATCTCGGGCGATTTTTTCTCCCAGTCGATCAGCTTGTCAATGCCGCCGACCGCGCGCAGGACGCTCTCAAACTCGCCGTTTGACATCCCGTAGCGCAGCAGATCGATGTTCTGCACCTTGATGCGCCGCTCCTTAAAATACCGCTCCGCCTTTTTGGTTTCAAAGCATTTATTCTTTCCGAAAATCTGAATATTCAATCGTATCGCACCTCTTTCAGACAAAGCCCCTTTGCGGGCGCCGTCTCTCCTGCCGTTTCGCGGCGGCGGGAGGCAAAGCTTTCCTCGACCGACGCGATCTCGCGTCTGCCCATACCGATCTCCAGCAACGTGCCGACAAGGATTCGCACCATATGGTATAAAAAGCCGTCCGCCGTCAGCACAAAGCGCACTTCCGCGCCGTCCGTCTCAATTTGCAGGCTTTTGAGTGTGCGGACGGAGGATTTCTTGAATTGCTTATTCGCGCAGAACGCCTTAAAGTCATGCGTCCCGACCATTAACTCCGCCGCAGCCCGCATGGCCGCAAGGTCGAGCTTCTGCGGAAGCTGCACGCGAAAGCGCCGCTCGAACACATCGGGAAGCTCGCTGTTCCAAACCCGATAAACATAGGTCTTTTCCGTAGCGCACAGGCGCGCGTGAAAGCGTTCGGCGGCATAGTCCAGCGAGAGTGCGCCGATGTCCTCCGGCAGGAGCCTGCGCAGCCGCGAAAGCAACGCCGCCGGCGCTTGCTCGGGCGCGGAAAAGGAGACAACCTGCATCTCGGCATGGACGCCCGCGTCCGTCCGCCCGCTGCCGCTAACCTCAATCGGCTGACCGAACAGCTCGGAAAGCGCCCGCTCCACGCTTCCCTGCACGGTGAGCGCGCCGTTTGGCAGCCGCTGCCAGCCGCGATAGCGCGTGCCGTCATAGGCAAGCGTCAGGCGATAAGTTCTTCCTCCCACTCGTTCAACTCCTCCATTGCCTCCGCCTTGGTATCTGCGGAAAACAGAAACCTGCCGTCTGCGGAGAAAACCTCATAATGACCTCTGACCGATACAATACTCCAAAGCATACTCTGACTTCCTTTCGTCGTTTCTGCCTAAAGTATAGCATTTTCCCTGTCCAATAAATCGGACTATAACAAATTTTTTGATTGTTTTCCCACGCATTCTTGTAGGATAGGGACATGTCTCCGCCCTGCATTAGCCGTTTTGTTTATCGTGGTGTTTTTTCACCTATGGATTACGAATCTAATGCAGTTGGAAAGGGAAAACGCCTTGACGGAGGGTGTTTCGCGTCGAGGCGTTTTTCTTCGTGTATCATTCCGTCACGACAAAGGGGTTTGATGGCAAAAAGCGCATCATCACGAAAAGGCGTCTGCAATCAATGATGCCGATCGCAATAAAATGGAAGTGTCTGCCTTCCTTCGTGATTGGTATTCAAATACCGCAGCACCATCTTTTAGAACTTCGCACAGTTGGCTTGTTCGGGGAAAGCGGCTTCCCGACGCATCCAAACGCGATATCTCGCTCCGGCTCCAATTATGGAGCAGATTACGACGACGCCTCGGGCTCCGATGACGCATCAGGCTCCGATGAGACCTCGGGCTCCGACGACGCCTCGGGCTCCGGAGGCACATCGGGAGCCTCCTCCCAGCGGGCGTAGAGGGTATAAGTGCCATAGGAAGGTGCAAGTGTCTGCGTGGTATATTCTGTGCCGCCGGAGAGCTTGTCATACCAGCCGAGCAGCTTGTAACCTTCTCGCTGTGCCGTTGGGAGTGTACCGAGCGCTTCGCCCGTCTTATAATAATAGTACGCATACTCCGGGTCTCCCTTTGCACCATTATAGCTGATACAAAGGTATTTCTTCGTGCCGAGCGTGTAATCCCCGTTCAAATAGAGGTTCGCTTCGTCCATGCGGCGGCGGGCAAGACCGGAGACGAAGCTCCCGCCCGCTTTACACCAACTGCCCATGGTATTGACGAATTCCATCTCGTCGTAGCCGCCATAAAGGATATATTGATAGACCGTGTACTGTTCGCCCATCCACTGCCGACCGAGATTGTAGGTAAAGCTGAGGATCGCATCGTACTGCGCCTGCGTATGCTCCACGGTGGATTTTTCAAGCAACTTATCGACAGTCTGTTCAAAATCCGCCAGCATGACACGCAGGAGGTAGTCCGCCGCCTCCTCGGTTATGCCGTCGGGATAATCCTCCGGATCGCAGCGCGAGCCGTAGCCGATGCTGTACTGGCTGTAATCCCAAACCGCATATTGGAGAAAGCCCTCATGATCCTTGATAAACTGCACACCCGCCTCACTGGTCTTAAGTTCCGGCGGCTCCGGAAGCGGTTGCGGATTGGGATCGGGTTCTGTCTGTCCGCCCCCATTGGGAGCCGTCACAACAAATGTATCATAGAATACCGACACCATTTTTGCACACTGCGCACGGGTGGCTTTGCCGTTGGGAAGCAGCTTCCCGCCGTCGCCGCCGACAATGCCGTTCGCGACCGTCCACTGCATCGACTCGCGGGCGTAATCCGCAACGGAAGCGGCGTCCGAGAATGCATCAAGCTGCGCCAGTGCCGTGCAGTCATAGCCCTTGCTGTGAGCGTAGCGGTAGAGCATCGTCGTCAGCTGCTGCCGCGTGATATTCTCATTCAGCCCAAAGCGCGTCTCCGTGATGCCGTTGACCACGCCGTTGGCATACGCCCAATAGATGGCGCCGGAATACCACTGTCCCGCCTCTACATCGGTAAAGGGCGCCTTGCTCGTTACGGCAGGCTCTCCATCCATGCGATAAAGCACGGTGACAAGCATCGCGCGGGTCATATTGCTCTCGGGTGCAAACTCCGTTGCACTCACACCGCTGAACAACCCGAGCTGTGTTCCGCGCACTACCCATTCATAATACCATGCGCCTTGCGGAACATCCGAAAACCTGATATCGGGCTGCTTCGGCAACGCATCGGGGTCTGCCTCGGCGGTATCCGACCAATGCGCATAGACTGTGTTATTCTGCGTGACTGCATCCGAATTGCACACATGCGTACCTCCGCTCGAGGCGGTGTACCAGCCAGCAAAGTATTTCCCGCTGCGCTTCGCCGTCGGAAGAGAGGCATAAGTACCGCCGTAGGGATAGCACAAAACGGTATTGTCCTCGAGCGTGCCGCCGTTGGCGTTAAAGATCAGATAACGGAAGCTTGCCTCACCTTCGCCGGTATAACTGCCATAGAGGAACAGCTTAGCCTCACGGATGCGGCGGTTCAGATTCTGCTGCGAAAACGCGCCGTCCGAGTCCTTGACCCACGCACAGAACGCCGAAGCAAGCTGGGAATCCGTATAACTGCCGGAGACGATTACCTTCCACCAGCTGTACGAATCAGCCAAAATATCGCCATATTGCATCACAATGTCAACCAAAGCATCAAACTGCTGCTGGTTGAGAGAAAGGGCATTGCGGGATAAAAAGTTGTTTACGATCTGCTCCGCGCCTGCAAGCCGCGCCGTGCCGCCGTAGCTGCCGCCCATCATCTCGTTGACAAATGCGATGCCCGCCTCGCTCGTCGTAAGCGTCTGCGGCGCACGCGTCTGTGATTGTAATTCCTCGTCTGTCTGCGGCGTGCTCTCCTGCGAGGTCAAATCTTCATCCGTCTGCGGTACGGTCGTTTCAAGCTCCGCTTGCTCGCCTTCTACGGCGAACACCGGCAGGATCAGCCCCGAGAGCAGACACGCAATCAGCAGGAGGCTGCATAGAAATCGTTTCATAGTTTCACTCCTGTCGGGATAATGTCAAGCTCATTGTAACAGACGATTCGACTTTCGTCAAGGTCGTTTTGACTTATAACGAGTAAATTCTGCAAAATAATTACAAAAAAGTAACAAAATAACTTCCGTAGGACGGGAACATGTCCCCAAAGACTGCGAAGCGGCAGACAGTACAGGCGAACAGGTTTATACGCACTCGGTAGTTCCTGCATAGATTGCCACGTCGCTGCGCTCCTCGTAATGACAAGTGGGCAACCCTTCCATGTCATTGCGAGGGCGTCTGCGCCCGTGGCAATCTCATGCACTTTTCATCTACGCAATCAGGAGTTCTGAGCCTGAAAAGCAGCGGCATTGCATTCAGAGATTCTTGAGAATAAACGCCCGGACATCGGCGTAGACTGTTGCGTGATTTTCCTCATTCAGGATTTCGTGCCTGCCGTCGTACAGGCGCAGGGTGACATCGGTCATGCCGCTGTCACGGAATTTTTTCGCGGTCTTTTCCACGCCCTTTGCCATATTGCCGACAGGGTCGTTTTTGCCTGCGATGAACAAAACAGGCAGATTTTTCGGCATGGCGCGAAGATTTCTTTTTTTCTGGATCATGGCAATGCCGCCGAGCATATCCCGTGACAGTCCGACGGTCGCCACGCCGCCGCAGAGCGGGTCGGCATTGTAGCGATCCACAACCTCGCGTTTTGCGCAGATCCAGTCATTTTCACTTGTCGCGTCCTTGAATTTGGCGTTGTACGCGCCGAAGATCAGCTTGTTCAGCAGCTTACTGCGCCCTTTCCCGCCGACGCGGCACTTTTCCAGCGCACAGAGCGCTCTGCCCGCGCACAAAACAGGCGCAGGCTGCCAGCCCGTGCCGCAGATGACCGCCGCGCGCAGCCCCGCGTCCGGGTAACGGAACAGGAGCGTGCGTGTCAGGAAGGAACCCATGCTGTGCCCGAACAGGATATACGGCAGATCGGGATATTCCGCGCGAGTACGGCGCAGCAGCCCATAAGTATCATCCGCCGCGTTTTCCCAGCCGCCCTCGAAATAGAGCGGCGTACCGTCGCCGATGGATTTTCCGTGTCCCATATGATCCTCGCCGACGACTATCATGCCGCTGGCATTCAGGAAGCGCGCGAAATCGTCGTACCGCAGCATATGCTCCGCAATCCCGTGAACGATCTGCACCACTGCAACGGGCTTGCCCTGCGGCTGCCATTGATAGGCGTGGAGGCTTCCGCCGCCCTTGGAGGGATACTCAAATTCTTTCATAAAATTTCCTCTACAGTCCGATTTATCGGACACACCTTTTGCTATAATGGGTACAACAAGTGAAAGGAGCCGTCAATATGAACAACATGATCGACTTAGTTCCCTATCTTCCCCGTGAGGCTGTGATGCCGAAAAAGAGACGCCGCAGACGCTTCAGCAGCATTGCCGCCTTTATTGAGAGTGTCGTAACGCTCTGCATCGGCATTGGCTTTTTCCTTTTCCTCGCCGCGTTTTTCAGCGCTATTTAACATTCTTGTGATAGAGCAAGCGCAGGCCCTTGAGCATTAAGCTGCGATCATAGATCAGCTCGCGGCGGCACAGCGGAATGATGAATTTCGCGATACCTCCCGTTGCGACGACCTTGACGGGCGTACCAAGCTCCGCCTCCATGCGGTCGAGCAGCCCGTCGAGCATCCCCGCCGCGCCGAACATGATGCCGCTGCGCATTGAGTCGCGGGTGTTTTTGCCGATGACGTGCTGCGGGCGGTCTAAGCTGATACCGGGCAGCTGCGCCGTGCGCCCCGTCAGCGCCTCCATGGAGATCTTTACCCCGGGGCAGATGCAGCCGCCGACGAACGCGCCCTCTTGGTCGATGGCGGTAATGGTCGTCGCGGTGCCCATGTCCACGAGCAGCAGCGGCGCGCCGTATTCCGCGATGGCTGCCACCGCAGCGACAATCAGGTCGCTGCCGATCTCCGCAGGATTCTCCATACGGATATTCAGCCCGGTTTTGATGCCCGGGCCGACGATGAGGCAGTTTTTACCCGTCAGCTTGCGGATGGCGGTCTTGAGCGAATTCATCACCGGAGGCACGACTGACGAGACGATGCTCCCGTCAATCTTCTCCGGCGTAACCTCAAACAGGCTGAGCATGGTCTTCAGCTCCGCGCAGTACTGATCCGAGGTTTTGATGAGGTCGGTCGCCATGCGCGCCTCAAACAGGATTTCGTCCTTCTCAATGCAGCCGAGAACGATGTTGGTATTGCCGATGTCTACTGCCAGAATCATTATGCTTCCTCCGTATAAACTTCTTTCACGCAGCATTCCACTGCGCCGTCTTGGATTTCGACAATGCCGTAGGTCGGCATAAAGCCGCCGCAGGCACCCGGATTGAGCAGCCAAAGCCCGTCAAGCGCTTCGCAATAAGCACAGTGCGTATGCCCGAACAGGGCTATCTGCGCCTCTTTCTCTCTCGCGGCATATTGCAGCCGCAGGAGCCCGCCCTTTACGCCGTAGCGGTGACCGTGGACAGCGAGCAGTTTCACGCCCTCCCACCGCAGAAGCGCCTGTTCCGGTGTCCTGTCATCGAAATAATCGCAGTTTCCGCGCACGCGGCAGAGGGGAAGAAACGGAAATTCCCGCGCAATCGCGTCAGCATCGTCGGCGTGATCTCCGAGATGGATGACCGCGTCGGGTCTCTCACGCCGCAGCGCAAGCAGCATATGCTCCGTCTCCCGATGGGAATCGGACACGACCAAAAGCTTCATTGCGTCACCCTTTCACAAGTACTTGCATACAGTATATTATAGCAGATCGTCAAGAGGGAGGCAATCGCTATGAAGCAAGAATCACAGAAATTTCCGCAATTTTCCGCCGAGCAGGTGAAACAGGTACTCGGTTCTCCCGAAGGCAAACAGCTCATTGCCCTGCTCAGCCGTGACGGCGGTAAGGGAATGCAGCAGGCTGCGGTGGAATACCGCAAAGGAAATCTCGAAGGCGCGCAGGAGGCGCTGAAGCCGCTCATACAAACGGCAGAGGCGGAGGCGCTTCTGAAAAAGCTGAACGGAAGGTAGGTGATCGGCACGGAGGGTCTGGAGGAGAAACTGCAACAGCTTCTGAACGATCCCGACAGCATGGCGCAGATCATGTCGCTTGCGCAGTCCTTCGGTGCGGCGCAGCAAACTGCGCAGCCGCAGGAGCAGCCGCAGCCCGCCGTGCCGCCCATCGACGACGGAGCCATGCGCGCAATCCTCAGCATGATGCAGCAGCTGCAACGCACGGACAGCCGTCAAGAGGCGCTGCTGTCGGCGCTCAAGCCCTATCTTGCGCCGGAGCGCCGCGAAAAGATCGACCGCGCTGCACAGATTGCGCGCATCTCCCGCTTGGCAAGCAGTGCGCTGCAAAACGGTCTGTTCGGAAAACGGGGAGGTTAAGCCGTGTATCATCGTTATATGCCAAATGCGAACGGGCAGTACCGTCGGCAGACCGTGCAGGAGGCAAAGCCTACGCCTTGCCCGCCGGATCGGAACGCCGCGCCGAAACGGGACGCGCCCACAGAACACCGCGAGCCGAAGAAGGAGCCTTTGCGGGAATGCGCGCCGGAGATCACACCGCCGCCAGCACGGAAGGACTGTCCGCCGAGAGAGCAGGCACCCATAGGGAAGCAAGCGCAGAGCAGCGCGCTCTCCGTGCTTTTTCCGGGCATTGACAGCGGCGATCTGCTTCTGCTCGCGCTTTTGCTGCTTCTGATCTCCGAGGGTGCCGAGGACGCCGCGCCGACGATTCTCACGCTTGCGCTCGCACTCATCCTATAATAATAAATAACCCAAAAAAAGCCCGCCGATACCGCAAACGGTATCGGCGGGTTTTGTGATTATCGGAAGTCAGAGGCATTCACATGCAGCGTCAGCAGGTAATAAGTCTCGCAGTAGTGCGGATGGGTGATGCCGCCGACGGTTGCCGCCAGCACCAGCTTGTTCCGCGCGCCCTCGTAGCGGTCTGCCAGCTTATAGCCTGTGATCGCGCTGACCTGATTGCCCAAGCCGTTGGCAGCGGTGATCTCCGCTAAGATCTGCATGAAATAAGCAGGCAGTTGGCATGCCTTATAGCGCGTCATACCCCATGTGGTATATTTCGTCGTCTTGCAGTATTGCAGCGCACGCGACGGAATCTTCTTCAGATCCGACGCGGTCAGACCGGTTTGCGTGATGTCGTTCACCTTACCGTTTCCGTGGCAGGAGCAGGTATAGGTATAGCACGCGTCCCAGCTGCTCGCAGCACTCGCCAGCTTGTCGATCAGCGCATTGAGGTTCTTGGCGCTCATTTGGTTATACCACATTTTCCCGACCAGCGTATGCCATTCGTTTTCCATGGAGGAGGTCATATCCAGCGTGGCGGAGACGCCGTAACGCTTGAAGCTCCATGCGTTCATGGGCACGCAGGGGACGAAATCGTCTTCGTTGACGAGGTTAAAAATACAGGCGTATTTTGCCGCGCTTGCCGAGGAGGACACCGTCGTGTTGGGTGCGGCAAAGGTATAGGCATAGACCGTATTCCCCTTGTCGATCAGCTTGGCGGAGAGAATATTGGCAACCGCCGCGCCGCGCGAATGTCCCATGACCCAGAAGACCGTGTCGTCGGTATTCAGACCGTATTTGTCCGCATAGCTTTGCAGATATTCCATGACGCGGTTGGCAGCCACATCAAAGCCCTTATGGTTGTTGGAATCCGTCCAATCCTCGTAGGAGGAGAACTTGCTGCGGTTACCAAGATCAAAGTTACTGCTCCACTCCTCAATCGTGAGGTTCGTGCCGCGAATGACCACCGCGACCACCTGCTTTGTCTCTCCGTTATAGCTCACGGTATGGTGTCCCAGCGCGACCTCGGTGATATCGTCATCGCCGTATGCCTCTGCGGTCATCTTGTAGTCCGTTACATTCTCCATACCGTGAACCTTTAACAGCTTGCTGATGCCGGAAAAGGAGGACGCAGTGCCGCCGTCGTAGGCAACCGTAGAATCATATTGGAAGCTGCTGCCGGAATAGATCATCGTGCTGAACACCAGCGAAGTCGTGCAGAGATCGCCGTCGAATTTGTTCGGGGCGTTAAAGAAAGCACGGTAATCCATGGTATAGCTGATCGACGAGGTGGCGTTGCCCGTTGTCAGCTTGCCGCTGAAGGAAGCGTTCTTCGGCGCGGTGTCGGTTGTGTCGCTGATGCCGTCATAATCCGTATCCGCTACCGACGGATTGGATCTGTATTCGACCGTCGTACGATATACGTGATGCTCTGCGGTGAAATAGGCATCCACCAAGTCTGCGCTGAGTCCCTGCGCAAGCAGCCAGTGCCGAATGAGCGGGGTGATATCCTGCTGCGTCGTTTCCGTAAGCCCCTCAGCGCCGTCGCGCTTCACAAGGACAGTTTGATAGTCGCTGAGCAGCATAGTGCCCGGCTCCTGCTCCGCTGCAAGCTCCTGCTTCGCTTCGCCGGAGATCACCGCCTCATAGCAGGCGTCCGTATCTACGCCCAAAAGCGGAAGCAACACATCCAAATCCATGACGCAGTATGTACCGCTGTGGCTGACCTGCGTCTCTATGCTGCCCTGCTTACATTCGGTTTCCAGTGGCACCCAACCCGACTCCGTCAGCTCCATCACAAGCAGCTCTGCCGTATCGTTGCCGATGTCGAAACGAAGCGTCAGCTCCGCCGCATCGGTCGCGGTAAGCTTCACACCTCTGCCGACAACAGCAGGAATCCTGCGCAGCGACTCATCCTTTGCTTCGTCCAGTGACACGGTGTTATCGAGCACCGCAGTGGAGGTGCCGGTGACGGACGGAACCGCCTGATTCTCGGTCCGCAGCGTTTCGTCAATTTGTTCCTCGCCCAAGGTCTGCGTAAGCGCGGAGATGTCGTCCGGCGTTTTGGGCTCCGTCCCTAACTTTACCTCGTCGCCGTCGGAAATGCCGTCGCCGTCCATGTCCGCATTGCACGGATCCGTGCCGCGCGCAATCTCCTCGCCATCGTTTAGGCCGTCCAGATCGGAATCCGGCTTCGCAGGATTCGTTCCGTAGCAATTCACTTCATCATAATTGCTCAGACCGTCGTCGTCCGTGTCCAGCTCGCCGTCAGCGACATTCGGCTCAGAGCCGATAAGATAGATTTCCGTATCATCGCTGATACCGTCGCCGTCGGAATCGGTGTCGGTGTCAGAGGTGCCGAAGTATTCCTCCAGCCATGCGGGAACACCGTCGCCATCTTCATCGGGCGAATTCTTCTCATTCTCGACGACACGCATAAGGATCGCCGCAGCCTCTGCACGCGTTGCATTTCCGTTGGGAAGCAAGCTGCCGTCTTCTCCGCCGTAAACGATCTGCGCCGCAACCGCCCACTGCATAGCGTCCCGTGCCCAAGCGCTGACGCTTCCGGCATCACGGAAGTCGCTCAGCTCTGCCGCAGCGCTGACATCAGTGCCCGTCAGCTCGGCATAGCGGTATTGCATCGTCACAAGCTGCTCGCGGGTGATCGCATCATCGGGCGCAAACAGCGTTTCGCTGTAGCCCACGGCAATTTGCATTTCCCTTGCCCAAGCGACGGCATCGCTGTACCAGCAATCCGCAGGCACATCCGCGAAAGATGTCTTTTCCTCGACCTCCGGTTCTCCCGTCATGCGATATAGGATCGTCACAAGCATCGCTCTCGTCAGCGTCGCCTCCGGCGCAAACATATCCTGCGACACACCGCGCATCAGATCATTCTCGTAAACATACTGCACCTCGTCAAAATACCAAGCAGACTCCGGCACATCCGTAAACGGGAACGCTTCCTCCTGTGCAAACGCCGTGGCAGGCAGCAAGCCCACTGCCATGCAAAAAACCAGTGCCAGCGCCGCAAAGCGTTGAAGCTTCTTCATAGTTCCACCCCTCCTGTAAATACGCTTTCCTGCAAAATCCGTTCGGTGATTCCCCCCCGTTTTCGTGCTGGAAAAACATTACTTATACTCTATTACATTTTTATTCTCTCTGTCAAGCTTTTTTCTTCTTTTTTGGACTTTTGACGAAAAATGTGCAAAAACGTCTCGCGTAGAACCGTTTCGAAAGACCTTGCGTTACGTTATTCCCTACCGACTGTATATGGCGATATCTTTGAGGCGCTTGACGATGAGGAAATCCGTTTTTGATCGGCATCAACGGCAGAGGATGCAGCGCTTTTCACAGAATGCGACAATGCCGAGGGGGCTGCTCTGCGTCACGGATTCGGACGCCCCTTCCGTCATGCAGGAGTACCGCTATGAAGCGGCAGACGGCGGCATACATTAAGAGGCGGATCGCTTTGTAGGACTTTTTTCGCCCGTGCAGAAACTATCGGCTGCTACAAGCCCCCGCTCCGCATGGGCGGCTAATAGCCGCCGCTATGAGGAGACTCGAATTCCATATGTAGGGGCGGCTATCAACCGCCCGCTTGCAGGAACTACCAATTGTGTACAGACCGGTTTCTTTGTCGTGTCTGCCGTGTGCGATTCACAAGGTTCCGAAGCCTTGCAGCACTTCATGAATGGCAATGGCTTCCGCAGCGGGATCAGGCGCGGAGGCGATGGCGCCGCCGACGATGAGCACCTGCGCACCCGCGCGGCAGTAGTCCGCCGCAGTCTCCCGACTGATACCGCCCGCGACGGACAGCTCCGCCTGCCGCACCACAGGGCGCAGACGGCGAACGTCCTCCAGCGGTGTTCTTCCCCGCGCCTGCTGATCCACGCCGGTATGCACGGCAATGCCGTGAATGCCCATTGCTTCCAGCTCCTTAGCAGTCTGCTCCGGATTCTCCACGCAGATCATATCCGCCACGACCGCTTTGTGGTAACGCTCCGCCTCCTGCACACAGGCACGGATGGTGGCGCGGTCGGTCACCGCCAGCACCGTCACCAGATCCGCACCGGCGGCAAAGGCAGCGCCCGCCTCCAGCGCGCCCGCGTCCATGATCTTCAGATCCACAAGCAGCTCCTTTTCCGGAAAGCGGGCACGGAACCGGCGCACCGCCTCCATGCCGTATTCCAAAACGAAGGGCGTGCCCAGCTCGATCCGCTCCACATAGCCGCGCACCGCCTCCGTCAGCGCCAGCGCCTGCTCCATCGGCAGCACGTCCAGCGCAAGCTGTAATTTTCTCATACTCGGCACCTTCCCTTATTCCAAATTGGCATGGCGGGCATACATTGACGTCTCATCCTGCCCCAGTTGTTCCATCAGCTCCATCACAACGGCGTCGAGCAGCAAGAAACAGCTCTGTTCAAACAGCGCGCCCATCGGCTGGATAGATCGAAAGGCGTTGTCCGCCTTGGGTGTAGGCGCAGGCACCGGTACGATTACCTCCGCCACAGCCCCGATGCTGCTCTCGGCGCGAACGGTCACCAGCGCCAAGCTGCCGCCCACCGCGCGCGCCTTGCCTGCCATGGCCGCAAGCGAAGCCGTCTCTCCCGAGCCGGAAACGATCAGCAGAAGGTCACCCTTTTGAAAAGAAGGCGTGACCATCTCGCCGCAGACATAGGCGTTGCAGCCCAAATGCATCAGACGCATGGCAAACGCCTTCGCCACCAAGCCGGAGCGTCCCGCGCCCGCCACGAACACCCGCGCGGCATTTGCAATCGCGCCGCAGAGCGCCGTGCAGGCATTCGACGGAACCTGCTCCGTCACTTTTTCCAGTTCCTCAAGGATTGCCTTACCATAATCCTTCGTTTGCATCGCTTTTTCCCTTTCTTTTATAGAATGCGCCCCGCCGGAACGGCGGGGCGCAGGTTATTCGGTATCAGTATTTACGAATTGAGATTAGTCCTCAAAGTTCGCGACGTTGTCCTTGGTGACGACGGAAACACCGGTGTCAACCACGGTCTCGGTCAGCGTAGTGCCTTCCATCAGAGCAACGGCAGCCTCAATTGCCTTTTCGCCCATGACGTTAGGGTTCTGCGCCATGAAGGCAAGCAGCTCGCCGTCAACGACATGCGCGCGGTTGGAGGAGCTGTTGTCGAAGCCCACGCAGATGATGTTCGCACCGTTCGCATTTGCTTCCTTGACAGCGTTGGCAGCGCCGTTGGTCGCGCCGTCGTTCGCGCCGTAGACAGCAACTACGCCGTCCTGAATCAGGGCGTTGGTCAGATCCTGTGCCTTAACGGCGTCGCCGTCGGAGTACTGAACCTCACTCATGGTGAAAGCAGTGCCTTCGAACGCGGATACAAAGCCGTCCACGCGGTCGATGCAGGACTGCACGCCTGCCTGTGCGGAGACCAGACCGATCTCGCCTTCGGTCAAGCCGGCATCAGCGAGGTACTGCAGCATAGCTCTGCCTGCTTCAGCACCGGCGGCATAGTTGTCGGTAGCGAAGGTTGCGGAAGCCTCTAGGGAGGCGGTCGCGTCAACATAGATCAGCTTGATGCCCTTGTCCAGAGCTGCCTGCAGTGCGTCGTTGCAAGCGGTAGCGTCGTTGACGGAGATGATGATGACATCAGCGCCGTTGTTGATTGCAGTCTCAATCTGCGCGATCTGCTGTGCGTTGTCCTTCTTCTCGGGAGCCAGCCATTCGTACTCAATGTTCTTGCCTGCGGCCTTCAGCTCGTCAACCTTTGCGTGAGCAGCCTTTTCGAGCTTGACCCAGTGAACGTCCATCTGATCCATGGTGATGAGGCTGATGTGGATGGTGTCGCCGTCGGACTTTTCACCGTCGCCGCCGCAAGCAGCGAGTGCAAAGACCATAACCAGTGCGAGGAGCAGTGCCAGTAACTTCTTCATTTTTCATTCTCCTTTGATAATATATTTTGTCAGGGGTGAATTCCCCGGACATACAATTTTGGAGCCCCAAAACGGGAGCGATTACTTCGCGGCTTTCTCCGCCGCTTTCTTGGTGGACTTGCTGTGCTTGCCGTTACCCTTGCGGCGCAGGACGTCGAGCATGACGCAGACCACGACGATGATACCGATGACGATATTGCGGTAGGCAACCGGCACATGCGCGAAGGTCAGGCCGGACTGCAGGATCGCCCACACGGAGGCGCCCGCGATAACGCCGACCAGCAGGCCGCTGCCGCCAAGGGTGGAAATGCCGCCGATGACCGCCGCCGCGACACCGTACATCTCGTAGCTCATGCCGGCGCTCATGTCGCCCATACCGGACTGTGCCATGGTGATCAGGCCGGTGAGGAAGGAGCAGAACGCAGAAACCATGTACGCCTTTGTGGTGGTTGCGAAGACATTGACGCCGGACAGGCGGGCGGCATCCACGTTGGAGCCGACGGCATAGATGTGACGACCGCTGCGGGTGAAGGTCAGGACGAAGAAGAACACCGCCCAGACAATGATTGCGATCCACACGCCGTTGTAGACGCCCAAGGTCTTGCCGTAGTACAGAACATCCTTAAACACCTGCGCCGCACCGGTCGAGCCGATGTTGTCGGTGTTGTAGTTGCCGTTGGCGAGCTGCGCAACGCCGCGGGCGATGGTCATCGTGCCAAGGGTGGCAATGAAAGGAGGCAGTTCAAACTTGCCGACAAGCACGCCGTTGATCAGACCAACCAGCATACAGCACACGAAGGCAACCAAAACAGCCACCAGAACGCTGAAGCCGTTGCAGACCATGGTCGCGGAGATCATGGCGCTCATTGCAAGCACGGAGCCGATGGACAGGTCGATGTTGCCGGTGATACACACATAGCCCTGACCGATGCCAACCAGAAGGAACGGCACGATGGAGCGCAGCAGGTTCATGACACTGTCAAACTTGATAAAGTTGGGATTCATGATCGAGAACACGATCATCAGGATCACGACGCCGACGAAGGCGGTCAGGACGGATGCCATGCCGTTGATGGACATCAGGCGCTTCAGCGGATTTTGTTTCTCACGCATTTTCAATACACTCCTTCTCTATTCAGTCAGACAACCGCGTTGTCACCAAAGAGGGTGGCATAGGTCATGATCTCCTCCTCCGAGGTATTCCTCGGATCGACCTCGCCGGTCACGCGCCCGTTGCACATCACCAGAATACGGTCGGAAATGCCCATAACCTCCGGCAGCTCGCTGGATACGATAATCACCACGACGCCCTGCTTTTTCAGCTCGTTGATGATCTCATAGATTTCCACCTTGGCCGCCACATCAATGCCGCGGGTAGGCTCGTCAAAGATGATGACGCGAGAGTCGCGTGCCAGCCATTTGGCAACAACAATCTTCTGCTGATTGCCGCCGGACAGGCTGCCTGCCAGCACCTCTGCGTTCGCCATCTTGATCGTCAGGGAGTTTTTGCCCTTTTCGATCATCTCGTTCTCCGTCTTACGGCGGACCTTGCCGAGAAGCTTCGAACAGATGATATCAAGGTTGGGTAGTGCGATGTTGTTTCGAATGGTCAGCTTCGTGCAAAGGCCGTCCTTTTTCCGATCCTCCGGCGCAAGCACGATGCCGTAGCGAATCGCGTCGGCAGGAGAATGGATTTTCAGAGGCTGACCGTCGAGCACGATCTCGCCGCCGCTCTTGGGATCCGCGCCGAAAATCGCGCGCATCGTCTCCGTGCGCCCCGCGCCGACCAGACCGGAGAAGCCCAGCACCTCGCCCTCATAGGCGTCGAAGCTGACATCCTTGACCATTCTGCCGGCCTGCAGGTTCCGAACCTCCAGAACCTTTCTTCCGCGCTGCACCGTGTCGCGCGGGAACTGATTGGTGATCTCTCGACCGACCATGTTGGCAATGATCTGCTCCATGGTAAAGTCGCTGAATTTGCCCTCGGTAATGTACTTGCCGTCGCGCATGATAGTCACACGGTCGACAATGTGATGCAGCTCCTGCAAGCGGTGGGAGATATAGACGATGGCGCAGCCCTGCGCGCGCAGCTCCCGCACGATGCGGAACATCTCCACGATCTCCGCGTTGGAAAGCGCCGAGGACGGCTCATCCATCACAAGCACGCGCGCATTGATCAGCAGTGCCTTGGCGATCTCCACCATCTGCTGTCTGCCGACGGTCAGCTCACCGACGATCGTGTTCGGATCGAGATCGGTAATGCCCAGCTTTGCGAGCTGCTCGCGCGCCTGACGGTTCATCTCCGCCTTGTCCAATCTGCCGCCTTTGACAATTTCACGGCCGAGGAACATATTTGCAGAAACAGACAGGTGTTGGCACATATTCAATTCTTGGTGAATGATCGCCACACCCAGCTCCTGCGCCCGTTTGGTATTCAAGTCTCCTTCGATCTTCTGCCCGAAGATCTCGATTTCGCCGGAATCTCTGGTGTATACGCCGGAGAGGATTTTCATCAAGGTCGATTTACCGGCGCCGTTTTCTCCTAACAGCGCCATGACCTCGCCAGTTCTTAAATGGAGCTGAACATCATCCAGAGCCTTCACGCCGGGAAAGGATTTGTTGATGTGCTCCATGGAAACGGCATATTCGCTCATTTCATGGCTCCTTTCTATTTCCGCATCTGATGGAAGGTGGAATGCTCAGTCTTTTGCGGGAGGATACTCGTTGCAGAGCAGACGGTAAGGCGGCTCATCCTCCTCAATGGTGGGGAAGCGTCCGAGCGGCTCGAGGAAGCGGTTGTCGGTGTTGTCGTCGTTGCACATGGAGACTTCACCGACCAGCGCCTTGCCGGAGCCCTTCTGAATGGTAAACTCATGATAGTAGTAGGGATACAGGGAGAGACTCTCGCCGGGCTTCAGGACGATCTCCGTACCGGCAGGCACCTTATAGCGGCGGCCGTCGCGGCAGATCTCGACATCCGTCGTATCCAGCTTCTCGTCCTTCGTCGCGTTCCAGAGGCGGAAGACCACATTGCCGCCGCCGCGGTTGATGATGTCCTCCATTTTATTCCAGTGGAAATGATTCGGAGAGACCTGACCCTCACGGAGCATCATGATCTTCTCC
>JAQXWB010000113.1 GCA_029225225.1 Bacillota bacterium
TCCCCACCCGTGATGGCCCCGTCGCCGCGCCCCCCGCAATCAAAACCCGGGGGGCTTACTTTGTCCTGGCGCGGCCCCCCGCGACGTGGCAATCTATGTTCGATTCTGTGCGCAGTCGGTCGTTCCTACACACAGCGGGGATATGTCCCCGGCCTACCGGAACAGCAGAAGAGTCTTTCCGAGGAATGAGCTTATGACATCCACGAAAAAAGCTCCTTTAACCATTCGAGGGTCTTAAAGCGGAACTCGTATTTTTCCTCGCCGCCGGTGATGAAGTCTGTCTCCGTCTCGTCAAAGCCGCCGACTGCGGCATATTCCTCTACCGCGTCGGTCGTCGCCGCCATGCAAAGGGACGGGAAGACCACACACCACCAGTTTTGCCCCTCCGCCGCACCAATGCGCACGCGCAGGGCGGGATATTTTCCGGCAGGAAGCGTGAAGGTTTCGTAATACCGCGTATCAAACGCCTCCGTCCCGAGACTGACGCTTACAGGATAGCTACTCCCCTCCTCCGTCAGAACGCGCTGTGCGGAGGCTTCGATGGTGCCGAGATTCTGCCCAATCACTGCCCGCGCCTGTGCGGCGTCCGTGCAGTCCTTTGTCAGGGCAGTCACCTCCTGCAAGACCGCGTCGCGCACGCGGAGCTTCTGTGCTTGATCGGCATCACTGTCGGAATTCGCGACCACATGCAGCCGCACCGTTTTTTCCGCCAAGCTCCGCTGCATAAAAAAGCTCTCCGCCGTAAACAAGCCATATGCCGTCAGCATCACCAGCACGACCCATAAAACAAATTTGAATTTCATAGAATAACACCGTCCATATGTAAGAAGTACTCACATTATGGACGGTGTTATTGTGTTTTATACTGTTCTTCGAGAAAACTCAGTAGGGTATTGACATATCCGCGCTCTACAAAGAATTTCAACAATCTCCTTCATTGTCATTGCGAGGAGCGCAGCGACGTGGCAATCTATGTTCGATCTTTCAACATGTTTTGTTGTTCCTACACCGGCATGCCGAGTCGTTAGCGCAGCCGTTGGCGACGAAGGAGCCTTACGGATGCGGCATGCCCCTTGCGGGTGCGTACCCGACCGTTACGGATTCGAAACCGTTTTCTTCTGCATTATATCGTCTTGGCGATAAATACCTGCGGATAGTTGTCCTTGAGCATCGTGCAGGCGACGGCGGCGTATTCGAACGAGTCGAAAATGCCGTAGACCGCCGAGCCGCTGCCCGTCATCAGTGCGCCGTAAGCGCCGTAGGTCATGAGGATGGACTTGATATAGTTCAGTTCCAAATGCTCCCCAATCGTCACCTGCTCAAAGACATTGCACAGATTCTTCCCAATCTCCTCCAGATCGCCTCGCTGCAAGGCGGCGCGCATTGCGGTTGTCTCCGGACGCTTGGCAATCGTCACCGTGTCGAGCTTTGCATAAAGCTCCGGCGTGGAGAGGGCGAGATCGGGCTTGCAGACGACAAAGATCATCTCCGGTGCGTCGGGCAGCTTTGTCAGCCGTTCTCCCCTGCCCTCGCAGAGTGCCGTACCGCCCAGCACGCAGAACGGCACATCGGAGCCGACCTGCGCGCCCAGCTCACAAAGCGCGTAAACGGAGAGCGGATAACCTCTGTGGCGGTTGAGCGCGCGCAAAACAGCCGCCGCGTCCGCGCTGCCGCCGCCGAGTCCCGCTTCAGATGAAATGCGCTTTGTGATACGAATCTCAACACCGTCCGGCTCACCGCCGAGGGCGTCAAAGAACACCCGTGCCGCCTTCCATGCCAAATTGCGTTCGTCCGTCGGGACATTCTCCTTGTCGCAGGTCAGCTTCCACGGTTTTCCCGTATCGAGGTCAATCTCAATATCATCGCGCAAGGAGATTGCCTGCATGATGGAGGATATATCGTGATAGCCATCCTCGCGGCGGTCAAGCACGTCCAGCGTCAAATTGACTTTTGCAAACGCGCCTTCGGTGAGGGTAATCATTTGATCTTTCTTCCCTCAAGATAGTAACGCTTCTCGCGGCTGTGACCCATCGAGAAGGTCTTTCGCGGGAGGATGCCGTCGGCAATGACGCCGCGGAAGAGCTGGCTCTTTTCCATCGCGGGCAGGAGGAAGCCGATGGCATTGTCCTGCTTGGCAAGGGAGATCAATGCGTCATCGTCGTGGATATAGTCGATCTCGCCCTCATGCTCCTTGAGATAGCCGTCTAAGAAGCCCTGCAATACGCCGACCGCGAGTTGGCTCTTTGCCTTGTCGAGATACACCGTGCCGGATTCCCCGCCGATATACCACTTGACCGCAAAGCCGCCCTCGGCGCAGGCTTCCTTTTCCAGCGCGGCAAGGAGCTTTTTCGGATCACACTTCGTAATCACGCGGTGGATCGGCTCGAAGACCTGTGCCTCGTCGTGAATATTCTCCAACTCAACAAGGGCGAAACGGGCAGGATGGTTCGAAAGATCCTGACCGGGGTTCTGCGCCTTCAGCTCCTCATAGCAGGACTTCGCCGTTGCGAGGGAGTGGTTTCCGTCACCGACGGCAAAGACCATCGGTACGCCCTTGAGGCCTTCATACTTCTTGCCGACATTGGCGGTGTAGTCCGTCAGGCGTGCGTTGAATTTCTCGACCTCGTCGCCTGCCACCAGCCAGCCCGCAATATGGTTGCCGCCCTCCATCAGCTCGAAATCATAGAGCTTTGTGAGTTCGTTCTTCTTTGCCGCAATCGGCTCAATCAGCACCTTGTCATGGTCATCGCACAGCATGAGGATATGCGGCAGCTCAATCGGCGCGTCGCGGCGCACACGCATACGGGGCGGAATACGCTCAACCACGGTGCGTTCCGTCGCGCGGATGGCAGAGGTCGAGCCGGTGGAATAGTCATAAGCGTCCAAATCGACCATGCCGACAAGGCCCTTGCGAACCGTGCCGTTCTCTAAGGTGCGCTCGACATAGACAAAGGCGTTTTTCAACGTCTTGAAAACATCGTTTTTCAGATACTCCGCCATCGTCGCGTTAATGAGGGCGGTATGCTCCGCTTCCTTCTCCGTGCCAAGCTCCGCCTCGGGGAGAATCAGGTTAATGGTTGAGGGCGCGCCCTCGGCATTCTTGCGCACACGCTCCCAATAAGCGGGATCGGAGGTAAACTGGTCGCAGGCGATGACCGCCCACTTTTCCATGGAATCTACCTGCGGGAAGAGAATGTCAGCCGGTAAAAATGCGTTCATAATTCTATCAGCCTTTCGTTCATTATTCGTTATCCTGCACGGTAAGCCGCACAGTCTCGTAAAATAATTATAGCGCAAAATCCCGCATTTGGAAAGGGGGTTTTGCAAAATGAATGCTTGTCGATTTTTACAAATTTCGGCAGGATTTTTGCGTATAGTGCCCAAAAAAGCCGTCCATACTATGAGCAGCACTTCGAGTGTAACTCAAACAGGAGGGACGAAAATGGACACTTTTGCGCTGATCTTAAGCATTATCGGTGCGCTCAACTGGGGACTCGTCGGCATTTTCCGCTTCGATCTGGTCGCATGGCTGTTCGGCGGTCAGACCGCGACGGTCAGCCGCATCATCTACACGCTGGTCGGCCTTGCAGGACTTTGGTGCATCTCGCTGCTTTTCCGCAGACACGCACTCACAAGCGCCGAGGACGCATGATACGAAAAACCGCAGTTTTCAAAAAGAAAGCTGCGGTTTTTCGTTATGTGCGGCATCTGTATTTCGTGGACATGTCCCCGCCGGTGCAGGAATTGCCAAATGCGTAGAAGACTCGAGCATAGATTGCCACGTCGCTGCGCTCCTCGCAATGACACAGAAAGCCACCCGTTTTGTCATTGCGAGGAGCGTAGCAACGTGGCAATCTCATGCAGGAACTACCGACTGCGTATAAGCCTGTTCATCCGTACCGCCTGCCGCTTACGCGGTCTGCATGGACATGTCCCGCCCTACAGTAGAAAACAGTCAATACGGCAGCAGCGGCGCGGAGCCGTCGTCTTCGGCGTCTTCGATGCTTTGGATGACGATCTCATAGCTGTAGTCATCGCTGACCTTTACCATGCGATGCTCCCCAATGCCCGCGCCGAGGATTGCTTTACCGAGCGGAGACTCCATGCTGATAAAGCCCTTGTCCGGTTCGATGCGCACGGTTGAGACGACCTGCAAGACCATCGTCTCCTCGTCCTCAGGCAGATAAACCGTCACCTTATCATAGAGCTTGACCTTGCCCGTATCCGCCTCATCCTCGTCGATGATCTGCGCGGTCTTGATCATGTTTTGCAGATAGCGCATACGGCTGTCATTGCGGCGCTGCGCCTGCTTTGCCGCCTTGTACTCATAGTTCTCGCTGAGGTCGCCGAACTCACGGGTGCGCTTGACCTCCTCCATGATCTTCGGGCGCTGGTTGAGCCTTCTGTCCTCCAGCTCCGCCTCCATCAATGCAATATCCTTTTTGGTCAGTTTGTCGTACATTTTGCCTTGCCTCTTTTATAAAATAATTCACTCGCCGTTACGGGCGGCAATGTTCAAAAATGAGAAGCGCGCCGTCGTCAGAAGCGGTCTTCGCCTCCTCCAAGCTGCGGATCGTCCACGAAAACTCCTGCACGCCCCAAAGCTTTTTGCACACGCGCAGAGAAAGCCGCTTGCGGTCTGCAAATTTGTAAGCCACAAAGTGCGGAACGGTCAGGAAGTTCAAGGAAAGCTCCGTCAAAAGCAGCGCCAGCGGCAGAACCAGTCCATTCCTGTCGCGCAGAAAGTTACAAGAGAGCTGCCCGCGCACAATCTCCGGCGCGTGCCGTTTCAGCCACAGCAGAACGCGCGGATCAAAGGACTCAATGCAGAATTGCAGTGTCGGATATTCCTTGAGCATCGCGCAAACCTTTTCGCACAGCTTGGCATGGTTCCCGTTCACGGGCTTCAGCTCGATCACCAGCGGCGTCTTTCCCGCAAAAATGGGAAGAACTTCCTCCAAATAAGGGATCTTTTGCGCCGTTCCCTCTAAGCGCAGCTCGTTCAGCTCCGCAGCGGTGCAGTCGCCAATGTTCCGTTCTGCCCCTGCCGTGCGCTTCAAGCTCTCGTCGTGCATAACCACAAGACGCCCGTCCTTGCTCAGATGTACATCCAGCTCCGCGCCGTAGCCGTTTTCCACAGCCAAACGGAACGCTTGCAGGGAGTTTTCCGGCACACCTTCGCCATGCAGTCCGCGATGGGCATATGGATACGCCGCAAGTCCGAAAAAGTCCGCCTTTTTCCGTTTGCCGCGCACGCTCAGCACCCAGAGCGCCAGCAGCAGCGCGATTGCAATGATAACGATCAAAACCGTCTTCATACTCAATCCTCAACATCCAGCGCTTCCAAACCGCGCTTTGCCGTCGGCTTGTTGTCGCCGTGCATAACGAACAGCATCGTCACGAACGCCAGCGCAACGAACACCGCCGCGTAGGGGAACAGGGCAGTCAATCCGAGCTTATCCATCAGGTAGCCCGAAAGCAGCGGCGTGACAGTCTGTGCCGCCATGCTTGCGGTGTAATAGATACCGGTATATTTGCCGACACTTCCGCCCTTGCACATCTCCACCACCATCGGGAAGGAGTTGACATTGATCGTCGCCCAGCCGATGCCGGCGAGGGCAAACATCGCGTTCATCAGGATCGTCGGGCTGCTCTCACGCAGGAAGCAGGCAACAGTGAATGAGGTCGTCAGCATCACGATGCCCGTGAGGATCGTCTTCTTTCTGCCGAGCTTTGAAGAGACCATGCCGATGGGGAGATAGGAGATGATCGCCGCCGCCTGTGCAATAATGAGCGTGAGATTATAGTCCTTGTTCAGAACGCTGCTTGCATAGACGGAATATTTCGAGGTTACGGCGTTATAGCCCATGAACCAAAGCACGATGGACGCTAAAAGGAAGCACATGGAGCGGCGCTCTCCTTTTCCAAGCTTGCCGCCGTTCTCCTCCTGCGTTTCCTCCTCGATACCGTAGCGTCTGCTCTCCTCCTGCATCTGCTTGACGAGCTTCGGCTCGCGTACCTGCCACAAAAACAGCGCCAAAGCCGTCAGCATCACAAGCGCGATCACAATATAATACGGCGTAAAGGACATCATGGAATTCTTCACCGAGCCGGTTGCAAATACCATACCCAGTCCGAGAATCAGGATACCACCCGCGCTGCCCATCAGGTTGATCACGGCATTTGCCTTCGAGCGCAGCGGCTTGATCGTCACATCGGGCATCAGCGCGACAGCGGGAGAGCGGAAGGTCGCCATCGAAAGCAGCACCATCAGCAGCAGGGCGATAAACACGATCAGCGCCGTCGGATTTTCAGCAGTTTGATTCCATGCATACGCCTGCCGCGCGGGAACCACATAGTCCGTATAATGGGGATTCGTAAACGCCTTGCCGTCGTCGTGCTTGTCAATGTCCGCGCGTTCCGCCTCGGTAAAGCGGTCCGCCAGCGCGTAGAGCGTTCCGTCTGTCTGCGCAATCGTGCCGTCCGTCACAACAAGCTGCGAGGGAATCCGGCAGAATTCCTCCTCGCTAAAGAGCGCCGAAAGACGATATGCCGTGCCGTCGGGCGTTTGGAGGTCAGTCTCCGACTCCTGCGTATAGATCACCTGCATCGCCGCAGGATCGTCGATCTGCGAGACGGCGGAGATATTTTTGAGCTGCGCGCCATCGGCAAAGGACAGACCGACAAAGATCACCGCCGCCGCAATCGTGCCGATCAGAATAAACGGCGTGCGCTTACCGAGCTTGCTGTGGCAGCGGTCGGAGATTGCGCCAAACAGCGGCAGCAAAAACAGCGCCAAAACATTATCCAGCGCCATAACCGCACCCGAAGCGGTCTGCGACAGGCCGAATTTGTTCGTCAAAATCAGTGGGATCGTGTTGTCATACGCCTGCCAAAAGGCGCAGATCAGGAAAAAGGCAAAGCCGACAAAGATCGTGCGCTTATAGTTCAGCTTCATATGTGATCTCTCCTTTTTCAGCTCGCGCTCCTCGGCGAGCCTTTTTATCTCTCATTATAGCGGAATGTTTTGTCAAATGCAAGCGTCGCCTGTTCACAGAACAAATACCCGTTCCTGTGCGCCGGCGTCCGCCGCAGTCAGCTCCCCTTCGAGGAACAGACCGTAAAGCGCAGCCGCGCGGCGTTCCAGCTCTGCATACTCCGGCTCCAGCGCTTTCTCTCCCGCATTGATCACGGGAATGCTCCCGCACTTTCTCGCCCTACGCACAACTGCTGCGCCGTTTGCGTTCAGCGCAAGCACGCGGACATAGGGCGCAGACCGCTTCAGCATTTCCTCGGAAATGCCGAGAAACGCGCACAGGAGCATCCGTTTGAGCCTTGTGTGCGTATAACGTTTTGATTTCGCCGCTTCAATCATCGCTTCCAGCGTCGCCTCCTTGCGGCAGGCGTGCATCACCTTGCGCCAAAGCCCCTCCGAACCGTAGGGCAGCGCTTCAAATTCCGCTTCCGACATTGCCCGCAGACGCGCAAGCCACGCCCGTTCCCCTGCCCGCACGGTATAACGCGGCGCAGCTTCAAAAATCTCCAACGCCTTCTCCGGCACAAAGCCGCGCCAGTCCGCCATCGTCCGCAATACGCTTGCCGAGGGATTCTCCGCTTGCAGACTTTCGTGGTAGTTTCCTTCGCGGCGCACAGTCATCGGCGCAATCGGGCTTTGCAGCGTCAAAAGCGCCTTGCAGTATTCGACCGCGAGAATGTCATTTGGGTTTTCCAAAACGCTGCCGTTTCCCCCGAGCGTCTCCACGGCGTTCTGCCTTGCGCGCGGGAAGGAAACACCGCTTGCAAGCTCGCTGCGCAGCGCGGCGCGAAACGGCTCGGTCAACAGCAACCTTGCAGTTGACATAATATCCTCAATCTCTCCGCTCTCGCTTCCGAAGCACAGCCCGTCAATGCAGCCGAGGCGCGTCAATACCTCCACGCCGCCCCGCGCAAAGCCCTCCGCCGAGGAAATCGCATAGGTCAGCGGCAGCTCCAGCACAAGATCCGCCCCGCACAGCACTGCCGCCTTCGCGCGGGTATATTTGTCCAGCAGCGCAGGCTCGCCCCTTTGGACATAGTTCCCACTCATGAGGCAGACCTTCACGCCGTTGATCGCACCAAGCTGCTTCGCGTGACCGTTATGAAAGGGGTTGTATTCGCAGATGATCCCGACCGTTTTCATAAAATATCCCTCAATTTCCAAAAAAGCACTTGCCACACGGAGAAATCTATTATAGAATAATAGGGTATGTGTTAATACTATCACGAAAAACAAAAAAATGAAACAAGAAATAATACAGGAGTTGACGCAACTATGAACATTCTCGTTATCAACGCAGGCAGCTCGTCTCTGAAGTACCAGCTCATGAACCCCGAAACGGGTGAGGTCTTTGCAAAGGGGCTTTGCGAGCGCATCTACATTGACGGCAGACTGACCCACAAGGTGCCCGCAAAGGACATCAAGGTCGAGCGCGACATTCCGATGCCCACCCATTCCGAAGCGATTGAGGCGGTTCTTTCCATCCTCGTCGATCCCGAATACGGCGTGCTCAAGTCCATCGACGAGATCGACGCGGTCGGTCATCGCGTCCTGCACGGCGGCGACAAATTTGTCGAGTCCTGCATCATCGACGAAGCCTGCAAGCAGGCCATCCGCGACTGCATCCCCCTCGGCCCGCTCCACAATCCCGCCAACCTCATGGGCATTGAGGCGTGCGAAAAGGTCATGCCCGGCAAGCCGCAGGTCGCCGTGTTCGACACCGCGTTCCACATGACCATGCCCCCGAAGGCTTACCGCTACGCCATTCCCACGGAATATTACGAGAAGGATCATCTGCGCCGCTACGGCTTCCACGGCACCTCCCACCGCTTCGTCTCCAAGCGCGCCATTGAGCTGATGGGTAAGCCCGCAAGCGAGCTGAAGATCATTGTCTGCCACCTCGGCAACGGCTCCTCCCTCTCCGCTGTCGCGGACGGAAAGTGTCAGGATACCTCGATGGGTCTGTCTCCGCTCGCCGGTGTCCCCATGGGCACGCGCTCCGGCGACATCGACGCCTGTGTCGTGCAGTATATCATGAACAACTACGGCATGACCGCCGACGAGTGTCTGACCATGCTCAACAAGAAGTCCGGCGTTTTGGCGCTGTCGAACGGCGTGTCCTCCGACTTCCGTGATCTCGAAGCCGGTGCAAAGAACGGCAATGAAGCCTGCCAGCTCGCACTGGATAAGTTCTGCTATGAGGTTCGCAAGTATATCGGCGCTTACGCTGCTGCCCTCGGCGGACTGGACTGCCTCGTCTTCACCGCAGGCGTCGGCGAAAACGGCTCGACCAACCGCGCCGCAATCTGCGAGGGTCTGGAATTCCTCGGCGTCAAGCTTGATCCCGAAAAGAACAAGGTGCGCGGCGAAGAAGCTCTGATCTCCGCCGACGATTCCCGCGTCAAGGTCTGGGTCATCCCCACCAACGAAGAGCTGATGATCGCGCAGGACACCGCTGCACTCTGCAAATAAAGATTCCATTGGCTGCTGCCTCCGCAGCAGCCAATTTAATTTGGAGGATAGAAAATGACAGTTTCCGAAAGATTATTAAAATATGTTTCCTTTGACACCCAATCCGACGAAAGCTCCGAGGCCTGCCCTTCGACCGAAAAGCAACGCGTTTTAGGCGCAGCATTGGTCGAGGAAATGCAGGCCATGGGCATCGCAGACGCACACATAGACGAAGATGGCTATGTCTACGGCTCCGTGGAAGGCAAAGCGGGCGCGCCCGTCATCGGTCTGATCGCCCATATGGACACCTCGCCCGACTGCTCCGGCAAGGATATCCGGCCGCGCATCGTCGAGTATCAGGGCGGCGACATTGTTTTGAATGAGGAAAAGGGCATCGTCATGCGCGCTGCGGATTTCCCCCTTCTGAAAAACAGTGGCGGCAAGCACCTGATCGTCACGGACGGCACGACCCTCCTCGGCGCGGACGATAAAGCGGGCATTGCCGAAATTTTGACCGCCGTGGAGGAGCTGCTGCACGAGGACACACCGCACGCAAGCATCCGCATCGGCTTCACCCCCGACGAGGAGATCGGCAGAGGCGCAGACCGTTTTAACGTCAAGGCATTCGGCGCGGACTACGCCTATACCGTAGACGGCGGCACCCTCGGCGAGCTGGAATATGAGAATTTCAACGCCGCCTCCGCCGTCGTGACCGTACACGGGCGCAACGTCCACCCCGGTTACGCCAAAAATATCATGATCAACTCCCAGCACATCGCCATGGAGTTTCATGCCATGCTCCCAGTCCCAGAGCGCCCGGAGCATACGGAAAAATATGAGGGCTTCTGCCACCTGTGCGAAATGCGCGGAGAGGTCGAGGAGAGCCGTTTGGAGTATATCGTCCGCGACCATAACATGGAAAAATTCGAGCGCAAAAAGGCGCAGTTTGCCGAAATCGCCGCTTTCTTAAACGCCAAATACGGCGAAAAGACCGTGGAAGTCCAAATGCGCGACAGCTACTATAATATGCGGGAGAAGATTGAGCCGGTCATGCACATCGTGGACGCGGTGAAGCAAGCTATGCTGGACGCAGGCGTCACGCCGAGCATCGTTCCCGTCCGCGGCGGCACCGACGGCGCAAGATTGTCCTATGAAGGACTTCCCTGCCCGAACCTGTTCACCGGCGGCGAAAACTACCACGGCAGATTCGAATATGTCCCGATTGAGGACATGGAAGCCTGCGTCCGCACCCTCAAGTGCATCCTCAAAAACGCCGCAAAATAACCTACAGCCCCCGGTAGGGCGGGGACATGTCATAAGCCGGTGCAAGAACAAATGACTTCGTGCAAGGAAGAAAAAGGATTGCCACGTCGCTTCGCTCCTCGCAATGACACGGAAAGAGTGGCCGATTTGTCATTTCGATGAGCGTAGCGACGGGGCAATCTAAGAAGGCACGCGCTTTAAACCTGTAGCGCGCGGCCACCTTGACGCG
>JAQXWB010000114.1 GCA_029225225.1 Bacillota bacterium
GTTTCTGCACGCGATTGCCACGACGAGTGTGCGCACTGGTCTCGCAATGACAGATTAGGGTAGCTTTCCGTGTCATTGCGAGGAGCGAAGCGACGTGGCAATCTCTGGCTGCTGTCTTGCACGCAGCCGGTAGTTTCTGCACGGGATTGCCACGACCAGTGTGCGCACTGGTCTCGCAATGACAGATTAGGGTAGCTTTCCGTGTCATTGCGAGGAGCGAAGCGACGTGGCAATCTCTGGCTGCTGTCTTGCACGCAGCCGGTAGTTTCTGCACGAGATTGCCACGACCAGTGTGCGCACCGGTCTCGCAATGACAGATTAGGGTAGCTTTCCGTGTCATTGCGAGGAGCGAAGCGACGTGGCAATCTCTGGCTGCTGTCTTGCACGCAGTTGGTAGTGCCTGCACGGGCGGCTGATAGCCGCCCCTACAACCGCAATCGCAGGCTACGCTGTAGGGGCAGATACTATCTGCCCGAATGCAGGAACTACCGACCGCGTACCAAGCAGCAAACACCGGCAAAACCCGCAGCGGCAACCGATTCACCATTCACTGTTCACTGCCCCGTTCCACAGAGGTGATCTTATGAGTTTTATCCGTTTTGAAAATGTTGAAAAGCGCTACGGCACGGGGGAGGCGTCCGTGTTGGCGCTGCAAAAGGCGAGCTTTACCGTGGAACGCGGCGAAATCTGCGTCATCGTGGGCCCCTCCGGTGCGGGCAAGACGACGCTGCTCAACATCTTGGGCGGCATGGACACGCTCACGAGCGGCAGGGTCTTTTTGGGGGACGACGAGGTATCCTCCTTCAACAAGCGCCGCCTCGCCGAGTACCGCCGCAAGGACATCGGCTTTGTGTTCCAGTTTTATAACCTCATCCCGAACCTGACCGCGCTGGAAAATGTCGAGCTGGCCTCGCAGATCGTCAAGGATCCGCTGCCGCCGGCGCAGGTGCTGGAGGAGGTCGGGCTGGGGGAGCGGATGCGCAATTTCCCCGCCCAGCTCTCCGGCGGTGAGCAGCAGCGCGTCGCCATCGCCCGCGCATTGGCGAAACGGCCGCAGCTTCTGCTCTGCGACGAGCCGACGGGCGCCCTCGACTATGCCACGGGCAAGCAGATTCTCGCGCTTTTGCAGAAGCAGAGCCGCGAAAACGGCATGACCGTGATCATCATCACCCATAACTCCGCGCTGACGGCAATGGCGGACCGCGTCATCCGCATCCGCAACGGCACGGTGGCGGGCATGAGCGTCAACGAGCACGCCACGCCCATTGAGGAGATTGAATGGTGAAGGCGTGGACGAAAAACAACCTCCGCGAAATCACCCATACTCTCGGGCGCTACCTTGCCATTGTCGGCATCGTCGCCCTCGGCGTCGGCTTTTTCGCGGGGGTCAAAACGGCGAAGCCCGCCATGCTGCAAACGGGCGCGCATTATGTCGAACAGACGCGGATGTTCGACTACCGCTTGATTTCCACCCTCGGCATGACGCAGGCGGACGCGGAATATTTCGCCGCGCTGCCGGAGGTCGAATGCGCCGAGGGCTCGAACAGCGTCGATCTTCTCGCGCGCATGGGGGAGAAGGAGCTGGCGCTGAAGGCAATGTCCATTTCCGGCGAGGTCAACCTTGTCAGCCTCACCGCAGGCAGAATGCCGGCGCAGGCGGACGAGTGCCTTGCCGACGCGCGCCGTTTTTCCGAGGCGGACATCGGCAAGACGCTGACCGTCACGGAGACTTCGACGGAGGACGCGCTGACGGTCTCGGAATTTACCGTCGTCGGGCTGTGCAATTCGCCGCTGTACCTCAACACGGAGCGCGGCACGACCAAGCTCGGCGGCGGGACGCTCAACGCCTTTGTCTGCGCACCAAAGGAGGCATTCTCGGCGGATTACTACACCGAAATTTACCTCCGCCTGACGGACACCGACCGCGCGCTCTATTCGGATGCCTATGACGTGCGCATCGAGGCGGCGCAGGACGGCTTGCAGACCGCGCTGGATGAGCGCGTGGAGCTGCGCTATCAGGACATCGTCGCGCAGGCGCGGGAGCAGCTCGCCGAGGCGCAGGCGGAATATGACAAGGGCGCGGCGGAATACGCCTCTGAGCGGGAGAACGCCGAGGCGGAGCTTGCCGCCGCAAAGCAGGAATTGGACGACGCGGAGGCGCAGCTTGCTTCCAGCCGCTACCGTCTCTCCGAGGGAGAAAGGCAGTTGGAGGAAGGGCGTCAGGCGTTCGAGGACGGCAAAGCCGCCTACGAGCAAGGGCTTTCAGAATTGGAGGCGCAGAAGACCGAGGCATATGCGCAGCTCGACGCGGCGCAGGCGGAGATCGACGAAAACCGCGCAAAATTGGACGCCGCGCAGGCGGAGATCGACGAGAGCGGCGTGCTGGTGCAATATGAAGCCCTGCTGGTCACGCAGCGGCAGTTAGAGGAGCGCTTAGCGGGGCTGGAGCCGAACAGCGCGGAGTATTTCGCCTGCAAGGGACTGCTCGACACGGCGAATCTGCTGATTGAACAGATTCAAAACAGCGATTTTTACGCGCAGTATCAGGAGCTTGTCGCGGCGCGGGCACAGTTGGACGCCGGTCAGGCGGAATTGGACGCGAAGCGCGCCGAGGCGGACAGCGGCTTTGCTGCTGCGCAGGCGGAGCTGGACGCGGCAAAGCGGCAGTTGGACGAGAGTGAAGCGCAGCTTGCCGCCTCCGAACAGGAGATTCGAAACGGCTGGGCGGCGGTCTACGCCGGGGAAGCGGAGTTAGAGGAGGGCAGAGCTGCCTACGACGAGGCGTATGCGCAGGCGCAGGAGGGCTTTGCCGAGGCGGAGAAGGAGCTGGCGGAGAGCAAACGCGCGCTGGAGGACGCGGAGGTCGAGGTCGAGAAAATCGAGCATCCCTCCTGCTACCTCTTAGACCGCGACACGAACACGGGCTATGTCTCCTTCCGCAGCGACTCGGACATCGTCGAGGGCGTGGCGCGGGTGCTGCCCCTGTTCTTCTTCCTTGTGGCGGCGTTCGTGTGCATTACGACCATGACGCGTATGCTCGACGAGCACCGCACGCAGATCGGCACGCTCAAGGCGCTCGGCTATTCCGACGGGCGCATTGCGTGGAAATACATCTCCTATTCCGGCAGCGCGGCGCTGATCGGCTGCGTGATCGGCTTTCTGGTCGGCACATGGCTCTTCCCCATGGTGATTTGGGAGGGCTATTCGCTGCTGTATAACTTTGCCGCGCTGGAATATATCTTTGATTGGAAGATGGCACTTGTGTCCCTTGCCGCGTCGATGGTCTGCTCCGTCGGCACGACTTGGCTGACCTGCCGCAGCGAGCTTCGAAGGCTGCCCGCCGTCTTAATGCGTCCCCGCGCCCCGAAGGCGGGAAAGCGCATCCTCTTGGAGCATATTCCGATCCTCTGGAACCGTTTTTCCTTCCTTTATAAGGTATCTATCCGCAACATTATGCGGTATAAAAAGCGGCTGTTCATGATGCTCCTCGGCATCGGCGGCTGCACGGCGCTGATCGCCACGGGCTTCGGTATCCGCGACTCGATCGCGAATATTGCGGACGATCAATTCACGGACATCATGCACTATGATATCTCTCTGTCCTTCTCCGTCCCAATGACGGAGCAGCGGCAGGCGCGCTTTGCCGAGGATTTCCCCGATGTGGAGTGTGTCTTCACCGCAACGAGCGCCTATGAAGCGCGCGCAAACGGCGCGGTCGTCTCGGTCAACACAATCGCGACGGACGATCCGCGCATTACGGACGCCGTGACCTTGCAATACAACGGGGAGCTTGTGCCCTATCCGGAAAACGGCGTTGTGATCGACGAGGCGCTGGCAGATTTGCTGGGTTTAAAGGTAGGGGACAAGCTGCCCCTCTCCGTAGATGCAACGACGACGGTCGAGGCGGAGATTGTCGGACTGCACGAAAACCGCGTCTATCACTACGCCTACATGACGGCGGAAACCTATGAGGCGCTGTTCGGCGAGCCTTGCTCCTATGAGAGCGCCTTCGTGATGACGGACGGCGATCCCTATGCCCTCGGCGCGGAGCTGACGAAAAATTCCACCGTCTCTTCGGTGAGCGTCACGCAGTCGATGCGCGATCAGGTGGGCAACATGATGAAGAGCTTGGACTATATCGTCGTGGTCGTGATCCTCGCGGCGTGCGCGCTGGCGTTCATCGTTTTGTATAACCTCAGCAATATCAGCATCACCGAACGCGTCCGCGAGATTGCGACGGTGAAGGTGTTGGGCTTCTACCCGCGCGAGACGCAGAGCTATGTGTTCCGCGAAATTCTGCTGCTGACGGTGGCGGGTGCGCTGGTCGGGCTGCCCTGCGGCAAGCTGCTGCATGGGTATGTCATGGAGCAGATCGCCGTGGACATGGTGTCCTTCGAGGTGCGCATCGCGCCGCTGAGCTACGGCTTGGCGTTCGGGATTACGATTGTGCTCGCCCTGCTCGTCAATCTGCTGCTCCTGCGCAAGTTAGACCGCATCGACATGGCGGAGTCGCTGAAATCCGTCGAATAACCTTTTGGGCTAAGGGCTAAGAGTGAATGACTGAGGTGTGCTTCGTACGATTAAAAATACGGGCAAGGCCGTCTTCCTTGTCATTGCGAGGAGCGCAGCGACGTGGCAATCTTGTGCAGGAAGCAGCAAGTGCGTACAAACCTACAGCCAGAGATTGCCACGACCAGTGTGCGCACTGGTCTCGCAATGACAGATTAGGGTAGCCTCTCTGTGTCATTGCGAGGAGCGCAGCGACGTGGCAATCTCGTGCAGGAAGCAGCAAGTGCGTACAAACCTACAGCCAGAGATTGCCACGACCAGTGTGCGCACCGGTCTCGCAATGACAAATAGGGTAGCCTCTCCGTGTCTTGGAATCCGCGCGGAGCGCTCCGATTCTTTTCACTTTTCTCTATTCACTCTTCTCTTATCTCCGCCTCCGCGTTTCCCCCGAAAAAACGCCCCTTTCCCGCGGTGGGAAAGGGGCGTTTTCAATCGAAATTATTTTGCCTTGGGGCCAGCGGCGGCGATGTGAGCGGGCATGTTCGGGTACTTCTTTGCGAAGTTGTCCTCAAACAGCTTTGCCAGCTTATTCGCCTGTGCGTCGTAGGCGTCCTTGTCCGCCCACATGCCGCGTGCGTCGAGCATCTCGTCGGGGACGTTCGGGCAGGAGGTCGGATAATCGACGTTGAATACGTCATGGTGCTTGAACTCGACATTGTCGAAGTCGCCGTTCAGCGCGGCGGAGACCATCGCGCGGGTGTAAGCCAGCTTCATGCGCTTTGCGCCGTCTGCTGCGGAGCCGCCTGCCCAGCCGGTGTTGACAAGGTAGACCTTCGCGCCGCTCTCGCGGATGCGCTTGCCGAGCATCTCGGCGTAGACCGACGGATCCATCGGCATGAACGGCTCGCCGAACAGGGTGGAGAAGGTCGGCTGCGGCTCGGTGATGCCGCGCTCGGTGCCCGCGAGCTTGGAGGTGAAGCCGGTGACGAAGTGGTACATCGCGGCGTCCTCATCGAGGCGGGAGATCGGAGGCAGTACGCCGAACGCGTCCGCCGTCAGGAAGATGACAACCTTCGGGATGCCGCCGACGCCGGGGATGGCTGCGTTGGAAATGTAGTTGACGGGATAGCCGACGCGGGTGTTCTCGGTCAGGCTGCCGTCGTCAAAGTCGAACTCGCGGGTCTCGTCGTCCATGATGACGTTCTCGACCAGAGAGCCGAAACGGATGGCGTGGTAAATTTCAGGCTCGTTCTCTTCCTTGAGGTTGATGCACTTGGCGTAGCAGCCGCCCTCGATGTTGAAGATGCCGTCGTCTGCCCAGCCGTGCTCGTCGTCGCCGATGAGCTTACGCTTCGGGTCGGCGGAGAGGGTGGTCTTGCCGGTGCCGGAGAGGCCGAAGAAGACAGCCGTCTCATGGGTCTCGGGATCCATGTTCGCCGAGCAGTGCATCGGGAGGATGTTCTCCTTGGTCAGCACGTAGTTCATGGTGGAGAAGACGCTCTTCTTGATCTCGCCCGCGTACTGGGAGCCGCAGATGACGATGAGGTGCGCCTCATAGTCGATCATGATGGCAGCCTCGGAGTTGACGCCGTCCACAGCGGGATCGCACTTGAAGCCGGGGGCGCAGAGGACGGTGTAGTCCGCCTCGCCGTAAGCGGCAAGCTCCTCCGCGGTCGGACGGATGAGAAGCTGATGGATGAAGAGGTTCTGCGAGGCAAGCTCATTGACGATGCGGAACTTCTTGGTATGCGCGGGATCGGCGCCTGCGAAGCCGTCGAAAACGAAGATCTCACGGCCCTGTAAGTAAGCGCAGAGCTTGCCCTTGATGGCGTCGAATTTCTCCTTGGAGATGGGACGGTTGACCTTGCCCCACGCGATGTCGTCATGGATGGCAGGGGTATCGACGATGAACTTGTCGTTAGGCGAGCGGCCGGTGTACTTGCCGGTGGTGACGACGAGCGCGCCGGTGTTGCTCAGCTTGCCCTCGCCGCGGCGCAGGGCAGCTTCGGTGAGCTGTGCGGGACCGAGGTTGCGGTAAACCGCTTTGGGGGCGAGAATGCCCAGCTTTTCAAGGCCGTAAGTTTCCATACTATTTCCTCCTAATCATATCTGCCGCCGAAGCGGCGAATAGAAATATCTATAGGTGAAAGCCAATGTCCACCAATTACAATTTTATCACACTCGAAACAAAATAGCTATAGGTTTTTGCAATTTATTTCTGAACAAATTGAAAATTTCTTCATATTGCCCTTGTAGGGCGGGGACATGTCCAAAACGTCCGCGAAGCGGCAGACGGTACAGGGAAACAAATCTGTACGCAGTCGGCAGTTCCTGCATGAGATTGCCACGGGCGCAGGCGCCCTCGCAATGACATAGGGGGCAGCCTTTCCGTGTCATTGCGAGGAGCGCAGCGACGTGGCAATCTCCGGTTGTAGGTCTGTACGCAGTCGGTAGTTCCTACATGAGATTGCCACGGGCGCAGGCGCCCTCGCAATGACATAGGGGGCAGCCTTTCTATGTCATTGCGAGGAGCGCAGCGACGTGGCAATCTCGTGCAGGCATCCCTTAAAACCCTCCCCGCCCTACAGGGGCAGATCAATCTACGATTAGTGCGCCGTTTTGTACGGAGACGGTGAGGGTCGTGTTCGGGGTGATGTCGCCCTTGACGATGCGCTTTGCCAGCAGCGTCTCGACTGTGTGCTGCAAATACCTGCGCAGCGGTCTTGCGCCGTACTGGGGGTCGTATGCCGCGTCGATGACGAACTGCTTTGCCTCCTCCGTCAGCGCGCACTTGAGCTGCTTCTCCGCCAGACGGCGGTTGAGCTGCGCAAGCTGGAGGTCGATGATGTGCACGATATTCTCCTTCGTCAGCGGCTTATAGAAGACGATCTCGTCCAGACGGTTCAGGAATTCCGGACGGAACGAGCGCTTCAAGAGCTGCTCCACCTGCGCCCTTGCCTCGTCGCTGATCTCGCCCTTTTCATTGATGCCGCCCAGCAGGTAGTCCGAACCGAGGTTGCTGGTCAAAATCAAAATGGTGTTCTTGAAATCGACGGTTCTGCCCTGCGAATCGGTGATTCTGCCGTCATCCAAGACTTGGAGCAGGACGTTGAACACATCGGGATGCGCCTTTTCCACCTCGTCGAACAGCACGACGGAATAGGGATGCCGCCGCACCGCCTCGGTGAGCTGACCACCCTCGTCATAGCCCACATAGCCGGGAGGCGCTCCGATCAGACGCGAGACGGAGAACTTCTCCATATATTCGGACATATCAATGCGCACGAGGTTCTTCTCGTCGTCAAACAGCGCCTCGGCAAGGGCTTTTGCCAGCTCCGTCTTGCCGACGCCGGTGGGCCCCAAGAACAGGAAGGAGCCGAGCGGACGGTTCGGATCCTGAATGCCCGCACGGGAGCGCAGGATGGCTTCCGAAACGGACTTGACCGCCTCGTCCTGCCCGACGACGCGTTTGTGCAGTACCTCGTCCAGATGCAGGAGCTTTTCTCTCTCCCCCTCGACGAGCTTCGCCACGGGAATGCCCGTCCAGCGCTCGACGATACGGGTGATCTCCTCCTCCGTCACCTTGTCGCGCAGGAGGTTGCTCTGCTTCGCGTTCTGCGCAAGCTGCTCCTCGTGGGCAAGCTGCTTCTTCAGCTCCGGCAGCTCGCCGTATTTCAGCCGCGCTGCCGTCTCAAGGTCGTATTCCTGCTCGGCACGCTCGATCTGCGCGCCCAAGTCCTCAATGCGTTCCCGGAGCTGCTGCACCTTGCCGATGGCGTTCTTCTCGTTCTCCCACTGGGTCTTCATGGCGTTAAATTTCTCGCGCTGCTCGGCAAGCTCCTTGCGAAGCTCCGCCAGTCTGCCCTGTGAAAGCTCGTCGTTCTCGTTTTTCAGCGCCGCCTCCTCGATCTCCATCTGGATGATCTTGCGGCGGATCACGTCCAGCTCCGTGGGCATCGAGTCCATCTCCGTGCGGATCATCGCGCACGCCTCGTCAATGAGGTCGATCGCCTTGTCCGGCAGGAAACGGTCGGTGATATAGCGGTCGGACAGGGTAGCGGCAGCGATGATGGCGGGGTCGGTGATCTTCACGCCGTGGAAGACCTCATAGCGCTCCTCCAAGCCGCGCAAAATCGCGATGGTGTCCTCCACCGTCGGCTCGCTGACCAAGACCGTCTGGAAGCGGCGCTCCAAGGCGGGATCCTTTTCGATATACTTGCGGTATTCGTCAAGGGTCGTCGCGCCGATGCAGTGCAGCTCGCCGCGCGCCAGCATGGGCTTTAACAGGTTGCCCGCGTCCATGCTGCCCTCGGTCTTGCCCGCGCCGACGATGGTGTGCAGCTCGTCGATGAACAGGATGATGCGCCCCTCGGAGCTTTTGACCTCGTTCAGCACGGCCTTCAAGCGCTCCTCAAACTCGCCGCGGTACTTCGCGCCTGCGATCAAGGCGCCCATGTCGAGGGAGAAAATGGTCTTATCCTGTAAGGATTTCGGCACGTCGCCCCGCACAATCCGCTGCGCCAAGCCCTCGGCGATGGCGGTCTTGCCGACGCCGGGTTCGCCGATCAGGACGGGGTTATTCTTCGTCTTTCTGGACAGAATACGGATGACGTTTCGGATTTCATCGTCTCTGCCGATGACGGGGTCGGTCTTCTTCTCCCGCGCCTTTTTGACAAGGTCGGTGCCGTACTTCTCCAAGGCTTCATAGGTGCTCTCGGGGTTGTCGGTTGTCACGCGCTGGCTGCCGCGAATGCCCTGTAGGGTCTGCAAGGCGTTCTCCTTTGTGATGCGGTAGTCGGAAAACAGCGGACGCACCGTGTCGTCGGCGGTGTCCAGCATGGCAAGGAACAGATGCTCCACGGAGACATAGTCGTCGCGCATGGATTTTGCGGTATTCTCCGCCGCAGCAAGCAAACTGTCCACGCCGCGGGAAATGTAAAAATGATCCGCGTCGCGCCCCGAACCGGTCACAACGGGCAGTTTTTTTACCGCCGCCTCGGTCGCGGCATCGAAGCTCTCGAGGGAGATGTCCATTTTCTTCAGGAGCTGCGGGATCAGCCCGTCCTCCTGCCGCAGCAGCGCAAGCAGCAGATGCACCTGCTCGAGCTGCTGATTCTGATGCTCCGTCACAAGACGCTGCGCGTCGCGGACGGCTTCGAGGGATTTCTGCGTATAGATATCGGGATTCATAACGATGCTCCTTTCCGGAAGAGTCCCCTTTTGATTTTTAGCACTCTGCGAATGAGAGTGCTAATCTCTTTTTTCACATCATACCACGCTTTTCGGAATTGTCAAGCCTCACCCGCCCGGATTTTTTGAATGTTTTGTGAATATTTCCGCACCCCTCAGTAGGGCGGGGACATGTCCAAAACGTCCGCGAAGCGGCAGACAGTACAGACGAATAAGCTTGTACGCAGTCGGTAGTTCCTGCACGCGGGCGGCTGATAGCCGCCCCTACGAGAAATTTCGCAGCTTATGCCGTAGGGGCGGCTATCATGTCAATAGCAACATGGTTTACAATTTGTGAAGGGACATGGTTTACAACTTGTGTCCCTCCAAATGGCTTCGATTCTTGATAAGATGGCGAAGCGTAGCGAGACAGCTTATCAAGAATCGAAGCCTCGCCGCAGCCTGGC
>JAQXWB010000115.1 GCA_029225225.1 Bacillota bacterium
AGGTTGTAGTCAACACCTCTATTTCAACTCACACGCCCCTTGCGGGGCGCGACATCGGTGCAAGTCGCCTCTTGCATATCGTGGCCATTTCAACTCACACGCCCCTTGCGGGGCGCGACTGCAAAATATTGTATACTTTGCAGTCGCACCGTCTAAATCAAGGGGTGGACTAGAATTTTGATTATTCTGTTTCTTTAATTTTGCTTGTAATATGATGTAATTTTTGGCGAACTTCCCAACACTCTTCGCATCACCGCAGGTTCGCCTCTACACATTTCATTTGCACCATCTGCAACCGTTAAAGGATAATCACGCCTTCCGGATCATAAGTCTCCTTTGCGCCGATATGCTCCACGCGCTTCTGCCAGTGGTTTCCGAGGTAATAAAATCGCAAGCTATCCTTAGACGGGTCAATCAGTTTGATTAGGCGTTCTTTCAACTTTAAGAAGTTCCCGTAATCCAGATCCGCTTCAAAAACCGAATTTTGGACTCTTTGCGCGTGATTCTGACATTGCTTTGCAACCTTACGCAAGCGTGCTCTGCCGGCTGCATCCGAGGTCGACACATCATAACTAATCAAAACCATCATAGCATTCACCGATTCAGATAGCATGGGTATTCCGGAATCTCTCCGCGTACGAATTTTGCCAATAGATTGCTCTGCACATACGGCAAAAGTCCGAATTGGATCTTTTGCTTCAGATAAGGGTGCATCAGGTCAGTCCGTTTTTTCTCCTGCCAGCGCGTCAGCACCTTTTTGCGACCGTCGTCATTGAGCCAAACCGCACCCGAGAGCTGCACCTCAAAATCCTTTTCACTGAGAATCCCAAGATTAAAGAGCGTGATTGTAAAGCGCTCAACATGACAGCGCGCTTCTTCGACTAAATCACATGCCAGCGATGCGCGCCCGCTGCGAAGCGCATGGTAAAAGCCGATATAGCTGTCCAAACCCACTGTCTCCAGTGCAGCAGCAAACTCATTGGTATAAAGCGTGTAAACAAAAGAGAGTACCGCATTCACCGGGTCAAGCGGCGGGCGTTTTGTCCGCGTCGTAAATGGTACGTTTGGGTTTTTGAACAATTTTCCAAATACGCCAAAGTAGGCGCTCGCGCAATTTCCCTCAATGCCGAGTAAGGTCTCCAACGAAGATGCTTCATAAACCGCCCGCACACCTTTTTTCAGCTGCTCCATAGCGGAAATCAACTCTGCATCCTGCCGCAGCTTTGCATTATCATGGCAGGAGCGGCGCAGGAGTGAGAGGCCGTTGGTCAGCTTTGCCGCCATACTGTTTTGCGCAAGGAGCAGTGCATCTTTTCGAAACACATCGATCTGCGCAACGCGTAAAAATACATTGCCTCGCGTTTCACCGCTGACCTTTGCCAAAAATTTGCCCTGTGGAGAAAGGAAGCTGATAGGGATCAGCTTTTCGGCGCATTTGCCCATCAGAGCGGGAGAACAGCCGAGATAGCTGAAGCAAACAATCGCCTCCACATTATCAAAGGGAATGCGGAATTTCTCCTGTTGCTCCAAACGGCAGACGATATTCTCCCCGTCGAGCGATAAATACGCCTGTTCATTGGTAATGTACACCGTGTTCAGCAGTTTTCTCATAGGGTTTCCTCCAGCATCGCAGTAACGGCAGTGCGGACGGACGCGGCAGTGCGGAGCTTCGGAATGCAGATATCCCGCAGGGAGCAGCCGCTGCAGGGCTGCCCCAGACGGATGGGCGGGATCGTACCGTTTCGCAGCGCCTCACGCATCTGTGAAAGCACCCCTCTCAGCTTTGCGTCAAATTCCTCACGCTGCTGTGCAAACGGCAGGCGGACGCGCTGCTTTACATCCGCATAGTAAAGCACTGCCTCGCAATTCCCGCCGAGTGCCGCATCCACGCAGAGCTTTTGGGCATAGACCTGCATGGCATCGTCCTCCGACCAGTCCGCATTTTTTGGCTTTGTCGGCTTATACTCCACGATGCACAGCCCGCGCGCCGTCTCTTCAATGCAATCCGTCACGCCGTAAATGCCGTAATCGTCATTCCACACCGAAACAGCGGTATGAACCTTTTTCCCGCGCCCGCTGAAGCGGTCGGGCGAGTGGACACGTTCGTGCAGAAGGTTGGCTTTCACAACAAAATAGTTCTCCGCCCAAGCACAGTCAATCTCCATCAGCCCCCAACGGTGCGGGCAATAAAGGTAGTGTTGGATCGAACGGATCGGGATGCTTTCCATCAAAGCTTTTTAAGCAGCGTGACTCCCTCGGGCATCGTTTCGTCCACGCGGATCTGATAATCGGAGAAGGCACGCGGCGTCATGCTCTCAGTCGTCACAGTTACCTTATCAAACAGCACGGAGGACGGGCAGTTCCCCAAGAGTGTATCATGCTTGAATACAAACAGATGGCGCATGGACATTTTTCCTCTTGCAGCACTGTGATCGTTTTCAAACATATTGATCATCGCGTTCCAGAGCAGCTCCAAGTCTTCGTCGTCAAAGCCGGTCAGCTTCTGCGCCAGAGCGGCAGAGACGTAGCCCTCGGCGCGATAGAGGGCGTAGGGAATGATGCTTTTGCGTCCCATCTCCGTCTCGCCGGTCGTTTGACGATCCGTTGTTGTTCTCGCCTGCCGCGTAATCGTAACATCCTGAATGGAGATTGGAGACTGACTTTTGGCAAAGTTGATCTGCACCGGGCCTCTCACGATGCCGCAGGGATCGTCGCCCGTGGACATGACCGCGCCGAAGGTGCGCACGTCATAATAGTTTCTGCACATATAATCGCGCGCCTTGCGTACATCGTCCGCATTTGCGCCTTTTTTCTTTGTCGGAAGCTCTTGGGCTTCATATGCCTCAGTAAACTTCGTATTGAGTGCACGATCCGGCTTGATCAAAATATTGAAGCCCGCCTCTCCCTCTTTCACCAGTTCGACATAGTTGCGAATCTTTCGTTTCAGACAGACATCCGTGATATAGCCGAAGCCGCTCTCCGCGTCAATACGCGGGGTATTCCCTGCGTCGGGGTCTCCGTTGGGGTTGCCGTTTTCCACATCAAACAGCATAATGAACTCGTAACGATTTGCAATAGCCATGGTTATTTCTCCTCCCGTGTTTCTTTGATGGTTTGAATTTTTTTATCCGTATAGCTGCTCTGCTGATAATAGCCCAGCATAAATCTCCCCTGATCGGCCAAGGAGAGGCTGATTGGAAATTCATTTCCCAGCTTGTCCATAATCTCCTTAATGTCGTCATTGGCGTATTTTGGGTCTCCGATCTTCGCCAAATTGTACTGCGCAATGCGGAGTACCTTTGCAAATACTGCTGCGGGTCTGCTCGAAGCAGATGCAAAGTAGGTGTCCTTGATTGTGCGGTTCAAGCTGTAGTTAGAAGCCTTGAGCTGTATCCCCTCCAACACGGCAAAGAGCCTGCCGCACAGGTAGGCGGGATTGTTGTTCTGCTTGTCCAGTGCCAATGTGATTTCCTCCTTCTGTCCGCGGAGTCTTGCAGCGCGATTGATGCACGCCTTCAGAACACCCATGCGGACGGCATTCATTTTGATGTAGCTGTTGTTTTCCTCGTCGCTGTCGGTCCGTATCCGGCGCACCATTGTTTGCAGCAGGAAGGTTGGATAAGGCTGCCCATAAAGGATCGCTTCCAGCAGTTTTGTCATTCCGGAAGGATCGACTGTCTCATTTTTACTTTTGGGCGAAAGCAGTTCCTTGCGGATTTTCCAAAGCGGGACGGCGCGTTCTCCCTCATACATCTGAATATCCTTCTGATGCTGCGCCAAATTCTGCATGATTTTGCCAAATCTCTGACGGTAGACGAACTTGACGGCAAGCCGCGCGGAGTTCGGTTTCAAACCGACAATGTAAAAGTCCACATTGGGGTCAAGGTTCTCCCAAAGTGCCTCGCCATCCGCTGAGGGCAGTCCCTCCTTCGAAGCCTGCATAGCCCGTTTCAAAAAATCATCCGTCTGCGCTTCGTCCATCGTATCGGAGAAAGTCAGCATGGAAAACACTTCATCGTACCGTTCATCTCCCGACGCAGCCCAGTGTACCACCGCAATGTCGTCAAGCATCGTACGATGCCGCTTGTCCGCAAGCAGGTAATTCAGCCCCTCCGTATACTTCTTCATGGCAAGCTCTGAGATGTTGCTGTTATAGGATTGCTCATGACCATAGGAGGTCTCTGCGCTGTTGTTGATGCTGATCAGCGCATTTCCCATCGAAGAACCTCCCGGAACGCCGCGAATCTTGTCATGGATTCGTGCGATCGGCGCCTCCGTTCCGAGAACAGCGCATTGAGCGATGACCTCATCAGTCCGTTCTTCACAGGCAAGCTGCTGCTCCCAGCGCGCTTTGATCGACGAATCAAGATGCAGCAGACAGTCCGGCCGCCCCGAGAGGCAGAAAGCAAAGCCCGCCGTCGGCAGCATCTTTCCCAACGCCAGCAGGAAGGGGTTTTCCGTCTCCTGCTCCGGCTTCCACCGCTCGATAAAGCAGCGGAACGCGTTCACAACGGGCGTATCCAGTCCTGCCAGGAAGGTCAGATTCTTCTGCACAAATGCCTCGTGGGATTTCCGTGCTTTCTGCGTTCTGTCCTCCGGCGTCAGCGCACCTTGTTCATAGTTCAAGCCGAACAAATACAGCGGACGGTGCTCCGCCACATTGCCGTCAATGCCCGGTTTTTCGCTCCGTTTGGGCATGACCTCAATGCGCGGCGCAACAACCTCCTTCGGTTTTCCCTTTTGCTCGACCGTTGTTCTTTTCTGCCAGTCAATGATGGCGTCGATCTCACCCTGCGGTGTCAGGCTGACCAAATAATGAATTTTCACATTGGAATAGCCCTGCGGCAGCACCTCACCCCGTTCGGAGAGGCGATCATAGTAATTACATAAAGCATGGATCAGCATCGCAATTCCTCCGCATACTTTGCCACATCAATGACGCCGCCGATCATGTGCGGGCGATAATAGACCGCTTCGGCGCGATCAGAGAATTTCGGATTCTCCCAGTCGCCGTTGATCGGCTCACCGCCGTCGGCAAAGCGCATCCGATAGAGCATGAAGCCTAAGTCCACATCGCCCATCGCCAAAATCTCGGGGCTGATTTGACCCAAATCGAAGCTCTCAACAAGCTCTATATGCCGTACGGGAAATTCGCTGCACCCGAAACAGGGTGTGCGGAAGGATTGTCCGTTTTCCAAGCGGCGCTTCAGGATATTGTAGTGCTTTTTCTCCGCGTCCGTCTCCTGCTCGTTTCTGCGTCCGGTCAGTTCAAAATGAAATTCGATGCCGTAGCGGACATTTTTCAGCAGCATCGTGGCGCGTTGGTTGCGGCATTCCGAAGTATAAATTGACAGATCCTTTCCCGCGCCGCGCAGATTGCTCTTCACGGCGGAAAGGGGTATCTTATCCTTGACTTCATTTCTGCGGATGTTGAGAAAGTCAATCGGCTGAAATACAACGATCTTGTCAATCACATACCGGATGGCAGGCTTCCAATACACACTTTTCAGCATGCCCTCTATCGCACCCGGCGTCGGAACATCATAGCTGACGCGCTCCACCTTCATTTCAGGCCTTGTAAAGCAGGCATAGTCCCCGTCTACGATAATACGAAATCCATACATGGCATTGCTCCTTTCAAAAAATAATATCTTTTCCCTCAAACACGATGCCGACCTCCGCGTCGTAGTAATCGGGATTGGTCAAACAGTAAATACCCGTACCGTAGTCCTCGACGGCATGCTGCTTCAGCAGCGTCTCAAACTCATACGGATAGACCGAACAACAATATTTTTGCAGCTTGCGCGGGCTGCCAAAGCCACTTTCCCGCATTTGTGCAATGACCGCTTCGCTTGCCGCGTCACGGCTGACCGCGATCGAAACCGTCTTCGTCCCGATCAGCTTCATCTCTTCGCTGTAGCTACGGAATGGGATCGTATCCAGCGACTTGCAGCGGCGGCTGACGGAATGCGCGGTAAGCTCGTCCTCCGTGGTAAAAAACAGCCTGTCATAGAACGCCTCGATTGCCTCCGGCGTATCGATATTCGGGTAATCGTGTAAAATGCCCGCCGTAATGCTTTGGCGAACATCCTGCACGGCGCGTCCGTCCTGCCTTGTAAAAATAGATACCACGCCGTTTTTCCGAAGTCCCTCACGGTTGCAGCGTCCACCCGCCTGTAGAATGCTGTCTAAGCCCGCAAGCTCACGGTAGACAGCAACAAAATCCAAGTCTACCCCTGCTTCGATGAGGGAGGTGGAGATCACCGTGATACGGCGCTCCGGCGGAACATTTTCTCCCGTAGGATATTCCGTATACAGCGCTTGCAGCTCCTGCCGTATTTGCCGTATCTGTGCGGAGCGGTCATAGCCCGTCATATAGGTCGAGAGATGATACTTTTTCCCGCTGCACAGACGATAGAGCGCGCGCGCTGCTCGACGGCTGTTTACGATAATCAGCGACGCGGACGACTGCGCCGCCAAGTACAGCAGCGCTTCATCTGATTGCTCACCGATGAAGCGGTACTCGCATTTTGCAAATTTGGGGAACTCCGAACGATCCGGCACCAAATCTACAATCTTTGCGTCAGGCAGGGTATACTGCTCCATCAGTTTTCGAAAATTCGGCATTGTCGCCGTCAGGAAGATCGCCTCGCTGTGCAGGCACCGTGTCAAAAGGGCAACCGCCATTAGGCATGGCTGCAAAAACTCGCGGGGCATCAGATGCGCCTCGTCGAAAACAAGCACGCTGTCCGCCATATTGTGCAGCTTCCGCAGCTTTCCGCGCCGGTTTGCATAGACGGATTCAAAAAACTGCACCGCCGTTGTGATGATAATTTGCGCGTCCCAGTTTTCACAGGCAAATTTCGCGGTTTGCCGCTCGTCCTCTGTCAGATTCTCCGCGTCTTCATAGGAGAAGGTAGACTGATGGCGCAGAATTTGTGCGTTCGAACCAAACAGCCGTTCAAATTCCTCCGCCGTCTGCTCAATGATGCTGTTGTAGGGAATGATGTAAATAATGCGTTTTTTCTCGGAAAGCCTCGCCCGTTCCAATGCGCAGCGCATACTTGCCAGCGTTTTTCCGCTGCCCGTCGGCATATTCATCAGGTACAGCTCCGCAGGCGTGCCGATATTGGAAAAGGCTTGTGCCTGTAGACATGCGCGTGTCTTTTGCAGCTCCGTCACCGCGCGGAAAGACCGGAGTTTTTGCGCAAGCAGCGCCTCACAGGCTGCAAAGTCCGCCGTCAGGGTGCGCTCAGTCTTGCCATGTGTCGCCTGTGCCGTGTCGAGAGAGTCCGCATCGACCAAGCAGGAAAAACAGTACCGCGTTAAAAAGGCATACAGCTCAACCAGGGACTCTCTCGTTGTCCCGATCCGCCTCAGGTAGTCATTGAATGCGTTTACCGAAGGCTTCGGCATGACCAGCTCGCGCGAGTAGTCGGAGTAATCCTCCGTCTCGCGTTTCAGTCTGCCAAATAGTGTGGCTTGATCCGCCAGATCGGCGCGCGTGCCGCAGTCTGGAATGCCGGAATGGTGCCCGGCAATACAAAGCTCTGCCAGCAGCGCCATCGGCGAATTTCCGAAACGCTTACTGACTTCTTTTGCTCCGCAGATGGAATGCTCCACCGTAATATTCGCGCCTTTGATGCGTTTTTGAAAGGACTCCTGATATTTCCCAACATCGTGCAGCAAACCGATCAGTTCGCATAAATCCTTCAGCTCAGCCACCGCACCGTCGCGGCTCAATTTCGCGACCGCTTCACAATGTTCTCGCAGTGTCTGTTCTTCGCCGTGATCGCCTTTATGCGCTATGTAAGTCACATTACCACCACCCGTTTTCATGTGTTCATATTATATGATATCATTTGGCAATTTTCAACAGTTTCTCCTATTTATTTGCTTTTTTCTTTATGGATTGTTGTCATCATCTGAATCGTGCAGGCAACGCTTTCTCTTCTGTATACCCTATTTATAGCACATCCCCTGTCCTATAAATCGTACTTTGCCGAATTCTTTTGAAAAAAGTAAAAAAATTGTGTCCAATCATGCGCATAGGGGTGCGGCGGGTTGACTTCCTTGGTGGAATGGAGTATGATATTCTTGGTTTTTGGCGGTTTTACCGCATGCTTCGACAGGCGGTGCGCGTGGGAGGGTTTATGCAGCTTGACGGGTTTTTGTTTTTTCTTTTGGTGATCTGTCTCGGGTATTTTGCTTCGCGGTTTCGTTTGGTGAAGGAGAATGCCGCCGAGGTGCTGCCGTCGCTGCTGCTGAACGTCTGTTTTCCCGCGCTGCTGCTGACGACCTTCGCTGCGGTGGACAGGCAGACGCTGCTTGCTGCCGGTCTGCCAGCGCTCATTGCAACGCCGGTGTTCGCGCTGCTGCCCTTTTTTGTCTCGCTGTTTCTGTTCCGCAAGGAGGAGCCGGAGCGCCGCGCGCTGCTGCGGTATATCAGCGGCATCGGCAACACTTCGTTTGTCTGCATCCCGCTGTTGCGCCTGTTTTTGCCGGACGAACAGATGCTGATCGTTTTCGTACACGGCGCGGTGATGGATCTGCTGATTTGGGGGCTGCATCACCCGCTGTTTTTGGGCAGCGGATTGCGCAAAAACCGGCAGCCGCTTTACAAGCTGCTGCTCTCCCCCTGTCTGCTCGCCGTGGTGGTCGGCACAATTCTCTCCGTGACCGGCACACCGCTGCCATCCTTCCTGCAATACACCTTGGACGCGCTGGCAGCCGTCGTCTCCCCGCTTTCGCTGTTGCTGATCGGTATGCTGATCCGACAATACGGTCTTTTGGCATGGCGCAAAAACCACACCGCAATCCTCTATTCCGTCTGGAAGGTCTTACTCTACCCCTGCATCGTATTCGCGGCGCTGTACTTTCTTCTGCCCCTGCAAAGCGCGCTGATCCTTGCCATTTTGTTTGGCAGTCCTGCCCCCGTCACTGCGGTGGTTTGGTGCAAGGAATACCGCCGCGACACCAAGCTTGCGGTGGACTGTCTCATTCCCTCAACGATTCTTTATTTTCTCGTCATGGGCGGCGCGCTTACCGTCCTAACGCACCTCGGCATTCTCGGCTGAGCGTCTGTATATTCTGTATTTTAAGTAAAGGAGCTTTACTATGAATCAAAAGATCACGGAATCCATTCTCTATCTCGGCGTCAACGACCACGAGGTTGATCTGTTCGAGGGACAGTATGACGTCCCCAACGGCATGGCGTATAACTCCTATGCCATCGTTGATGAAAAGATTGCGATCATGGACACGGTTGACGCCCGTTTCACCCACGAGTGGCTGGATAACATTCAAAACACCCTCGGCAGCCGCAAGCCCGATTATCTGATCGTGCAGCACATGGAGCCGGACCACTCCGCCAACATCGCGGAGTTTATGAAGGTCTATACCGAGGCGACGATCGTCTCGTCGGCAAAGGCGTTTGCCATGATGCAGAACTTCTTCGGCACGGACTTTGCCGACCGCCGCATCGTCGTCGGCGAAGGCTCGACGCTCAGCCTCGGCAAGCACAATTTGACCTTCGTCACCGCGCCGATGGTGCATTGGCCCGAGGTCATTGTGACCTATGACGCACTGGACAAGGTGCTCTTCTCCGCTGACGGCTTCGGCAAGTTCGGCGCGCTCGACGTCGAGGAGGACTGGGCGTGCGAGGCGCGGCGCTACTATTTCGGCATCGTCGGCAAGTACGGCGCGCAGGTGCAGGCGCTGCTCAAAAAGGCAGCCACCCTCGACATTCAGAAGATTCTCCCGCTGCACGGGCCCATGCTCACCGAGAATCTCAGCTATTACCTCAATCTGTATCAGACTTGGTCTTCCTACGAGGCGGAGAGCGAGGGCATCGTCATCGCCTATACCTCCGTCTACGGTCACACCCGTCAGGCGGTGGAGCTGCTTGCCGAAAAGCTGAAGGCAAAGGGTTGCCCGAAGGTCGTCCTGCATGACCTCGCCCGCACCGATATGGCAGAGGCTGTCGAAGATGCGTTCCGTTATAACCGTCTCGTCCTCGCAACAACCACCTACAACGCAGGGATTTTCCCATTCATGCACACCTTCATTGACCACCTGACCGAGCGCAATTACCGCAACCGCACCGTCGCCTTCATTGAGAACGGAAGCTGGGCGCCGCTTGCCGCAAAGACCATGCGTACCATGCTCGACGGCTGCAAGAATCTGACCTTCACCGACACGACCGTACATATTCTCTCCGCGCTGAACGACGAGAGCAAGGGTCAGATTGAGAAGCTCTCCGAAGAGCTGTGCCGTGACTACCTTGCCCAGCAGGACAGCACCGCAAATAAGAACGACCTCACCGCCCTGTTCAACATCGGCTATGGTCTGTATGTCGTCACCTCCAACGACGGCAAGCGCGACAACGGTCTGATCGTCAACACCGTCTCTCAGGTGACGAACACGCCCAACCGCGTCGCCGTGACGATCAATAAGCAGAACTACTCCCACCACGTCATCCGTCAGACGGGCATCATGAACCTCAACTGCCTGTCCACCGACGCGCCCTTCTCCGTCTTCGAGTGCTACGGCTTCCGCAGCGGACGCAATGTGGACAAATTTGAGGGCGAGACGCCGCTGCGTTCAGACAACGGCTTGGTCTTCCTGCCGCGCTATATCAATTCCTTCATGTCTCTCAAGGTCGAGCAGTATGTCGATCTCGGCACGCACGGCATGTTCATTTGCAGCATCACCGAGGCGCGCGTTCTGTCGAACCTCGAGACGATGACCTACACCTACTATCAGAAGAATGTGAAGCAGAAGCCCGCGACCGAGGGCAAGAAGGGCTTTGTCTGCAAGGTCTGCGGCTATGTCTACGAGGGCGACGAGCTGCCCGAGGACTTTGTCTGCCCGCTCTGCAAGCACGGCGCGGCGGACTTCGAGCCGATCTCCTGAGGCAACGGCATGAGCGCGCTCAAACGCGAGGATTACGAGGAGCCGTCCTGCCCATTCTGCACGGATGGGTTGGACGGTAAGAAGCCGATTCGTCCCATTGACATCGGCCGCATGATGGACAGGCTCAATGCCTACCTTGACCGCAACGACTATGACGCCGCCGAACGCCATTTGCAGTATTGGCTCACAGAGGCGCAGAACGGCAACGACGAGCGTGGTGCATTGACCATCCGCAACGAGCAGATGGGGCTTTACCGCAAAAGAGGCAAACGCGAGGAGGCGCTGGAGGCAGTTCTTGAGGGGCTTTCCCTGCTGCATACCCTGCAATTTGAGGGCACGCTGACGGCAGGCACGACCTATGTCAACGCCGCGACCGTCTATAAATCCTTCGGCATGGCAAAGGACGCGCTTCCCCTCTACCGCGCCGCACAGGAAATCTACGAGAAGGAACTGCCAGAGGACGACGCCCGTCTCGGCGGACTGTATAACAACATGGCGCTCGCCCTTGCGGATGAAAAGCAATTTCAAGAGGCGGAAGCCTGTTACCGCAAGGCGCTTACCGTGATGGCGCAGGTCGAGCACGGCGAGGCGGAGGCGGCGATCACCTACCTCAATCTGGCAGACCTCGCCGCCGAGGAATTGGGACTGTTGGAATCCGAAGCAATCGTCTCAACGTATTTAGACAAAGCAGAGACGCTTTTGGAGACGCCGACGCTCCCGCGCAACGGCAATTACGCCTTTGTCTGTGAAAAATGCGCGCCGACCTTTGATTATTTCGGTCGTTTCGCCTACGCTAGGGAGCTGAAGGAGCGTTCGGAGGAAATCTATGCAAGGAATTGAACTGTGCCGCGGGTTTTATGAGGCATACGGCGCGCCGATGCTCCATGCGCAGTTCCCGCAGTACGAGGAGATCATCGCGGTCGGGCTGGTCGGCGCAGGCTCGGAATGCTTCGGCTATGACGACGAAATCTCCCGCGACCACGATTTTGAACCGGCGTTCTGCCTGTTTCTGCCCGACGAGGAGGTCATCGACCGCCGCACGGCATTTCTCTTGGAGCGCGCCTACGCAAAGCTGCCGAAGGAATACGGCGGCGTGCCCCGTCTGCGGGTCAGTCCCGTCGGCGGCAGCCGCCACGGGGTCTTGCGCATGGAGGACTTTTTTCGGGAGAAAATCGGACATTCGGGGAAGATCACCGACTTGATGGATTGGTTTTCCGTACCCGAGCAGGGACTTGCCGAGGCGACAAACGGTGAGGTGTTCCGCGACGATGTGGGGCTATTCACCTCCATCCGCAACGCGCTGCGGTATTTCCCGCCCGATGTGCGCAAAAAGAAGCTCGCGGGCAGGCTGCTGCTCATGGCGCAGTCGGGGCAGTACAATTATGCCCGCTGCCTCGCGCACGGGGAGTCTGCCGCCGCGCAGCTTGCCGTCACGGAATTCGTCCGCCATACGCTCGCGGTCATTTTCCTGCTGAATGAACGGTATCTCCCCTATTATAAATGGCAGTTCCGCGCACTCAGGGAGCTGCCGTGCTTGTCCGAACTCGCGCAGCCGTTGGAATTCCTGCTCACTACGGGCAATGAGGAACCCCTTGCCGAACAGAAAACTACCATCGTTGAGGAGATTGCATTCCGCATCATCTCCGCATTGCAGGAGCAAAACCTTACGGCAGCGGTCTGCGGCGACTTGGAAAAGCACGCCTACTCCGTCAACGACCAAATCACCGACTCCAACCTCCGCAACGCACATATTCTATTCGCAGTCGAATAAACCGCAACGGCAGCCATACAAACCGGCTGCCGTTGTTTTATAGTAATTTATCCCAATTTAGTAAGAACAGCTATCACGCGACAAAGGATTTCATGGCAATATCTTAAAAATACCTCTTGTATGCGGCTTGTTTTTATTGTAGAATCATAGAAAAACACAAACGGAGGCTTTCCATTGAAACAAGTATTCCGCAGGAGCGTCGCGTCGCTGCTGCTTTTGATATTTATCGTTTCTCTCTCCGCCTGCGGAGAGAGTGCAATCGAGGATACCCGCCCGACAGAGGGTGTCGGCGTGGCGACCGTCAGTGCGGTGGGTGACATCTATCTGACCGACGAAATGCTCGCGGACGCACGCCGTGCAAACGGGTCCTATGACTTTTCCCCGCAGCTCGAGGGGGTCTGCGCCTCGCTGGCCGCTGCCGATCTCACCATCGGCAATTTTGAGGGAACCTTCTGCGGCACGCCCTACGGAATGGAGGCGGGCAGTTATCCCGATGCGCTCGCCGCCGCGCTCAGCGCCGCAGGGATTGACCTTCTGCAAACCGCGAATTCCTACAGCATCTTCGGCGGCTTCAGCGGCTTGCAGCGCACCAAGGCAGTCATTGAGGAAAACGGCATGACCGCCGTCGGCACCTACAGCAGCGCAGACGACCGTGCGGAGCATCCCGTCGTCGTGCGCGAGGTCAACGGGGTGCGGATCGCCTTTGTTGCCTTTACCAAGGGCTTGGGCGGTCTGAGCCTCCCCGAAAACGCGGCAGACTGCGTCGACCTGCTCTATGCGGACTATACGACGGACTATTCTGATCTTGACACCGCCGCAATCGACGCCGTGTTGAACGCCGCCAAGCAAGAGAAGCCCGATGTTATCATCGCAGCTCTGCACTGGGGCAGCGAGAATGTCAGCGAGGTCAGCGAAAAACAGGAGGAGGCAGCGGACTATCTATTCCGAAACGGCGTGGACGTGATTCTCGGCTCCCATTCGCATCTGGTCGGCACGGTGGAAACCCGCACGGTCACCTTTGAAAACGGTACAACAAAGGAGGTTGTGCTTGCCTACAGCCTCGGAGACTTCTGCAAAGCGGAAAAAGGCGCGTGCAACGCCTCCCTGATCTTGAATTTGGAATTCACCCGCGACCACGCAACCGGTACGACCGCCATCACCAATGTCAGCTATACTCCCGTCGCCGCCATTGACCGCGGCTCCAAAGCAGCCGACCGCTACGCCGTGATCGACATAGATAACACGCTTGCTCTCTATGAAGGCAATTATTACAACCGCATCAGTTCAGACCTCTATGAAACCCTCATAGAAAAGCGCCAATCCCTCGTGCTCCGCCTCATCCCCTAAAATAGCACCGCACCTTGTAGGGCTGAGACATGTCCCCGCGGCGTGCAGGAACTACAGACTGCGTACAAACTCATTCGTCTATACCGTCCGCCGCTTACGCGGTCGGCGCGTCAAGGATGCCGCGCTCTACGACCATCGCTCGCAACCTCGCTGTAGGGGCGGCTATTATGTCAATAGCAACATGGTTTACAATTTGTGAAGGGACATGGTTTACAACTTGTGTCCCTCCAAATGGCTTCGATTCTTGATAAGATGGCGAAGCGTAGCGAGACAGCTTATCAAGAATCGAAGCCTCGCCGCAGCCTGGC
>JAQXWB010000116.1 GCA_029225225.1 Bacillota bacterium
CGCTTACGCGGTCGGCACGCCGAGTCGTCGTGCCCTACGATGTTGATCCAACTCTCACCGTAGGGCGCGACGACTCGGCGCGCCGGTGCAGGCATTCCGTTGTCACGGCGCAAGCACATCGGCGAGCACGCGGTCGGTCAAGAAGGTATTCGCGTTATAGAGAAACAGCACATCTGTCACGCCCTCGCGGGAGATCACGCTGTCGGCATCGCCGTAATAGTACCGCGCGTCAAGCAGGATGATCCTGTCGTAATACGGCAATAAAAACTGCAAGAAGCAGTTGGCGTAGGAATCCTTAAAAATCAAAAGCGTCTTGCCCGTCTCCGCCGTTGTCGTGATATCCACGCGCGCGTCATTGCCGCCGAGGAAAACGGCATATTGATCCTTTTCGTCCAGCTTTTCGCGGTCATACATCGTCGCCGTCCGTTCGCCGTCCACCGTCATATAATACTGTAAATCACCTTTCGGGACATACACTTCGATCACATCCGTCACGGCATGGCAGCCGCTCTTGGAGGCAAGCGTTCCCTCAAAGCTGTCCGTCACGGGATAGATGTCATATTCCGCCGTCGGCTGCTCGATACCCAGTCCCGCCGCCATGTCCGAAAAGGCGTAATACGCGCCGAGACTCGTCCAGTGGTGGTCGGTGCGGTAATAGATCGTCTCGTCCTTGTGCTGTGCCAGCGCGTCGGTCACGTCGAGGAAGTCTACGCCCTGCAAGCGCGCCGCAATGTCCTTGATATCCTGCCGCTGATCCCGCACGGGCGCATTGTCCGGCAGCTTCTCCGCCAGCACGCACGCGGCGTTCGGCACAACGGTCATGGAAATGCGCAAGTCCTCATGCCGTGCGGCAAAGCCGTTGATCGCGTCCAAATTCCGGTTCACTCCCGCCTCGTCCGGGGCTGCGGGTGCTTCCATCAGAGAATCGTCCGCGCAGAGATAGACACCGCCTGCCTCCTTCGCACCGAGCAGACGCGAGGCTTGCAGATCGATCGTGATCCATGTATCGCGTCCGACGAATTGATCGGCAAGATAGTCCTCCCATGTGGTAAAATAGCTGCCGTCCAAGAGCGCGGACAGCGAAAATTTCGGAACCTGCGCAAGCTTTCGGTTTTCGGCAGAGGAATACTCCCTGTCCCGCGCCAGCGCGTTTGCGATCACGAAGGCAAACAGGCACAGCAGAAGGAAGATCGCCAAAAACGCGCCTTGCTCCATCACGAAGCGCCGCGCGCGCTTTTTTTGTTGCTCCAAAGCCTTCGCCTCCTGTCAGAATTGGAAATAGAGGAACGCGGAATAGGTATCATTCATCATCCCCGCAATGCACAAAAGCAGCAGCGCTGCAAAATACACAAGGCTCAGCGGAATCCACGCCCTGCCGCGCTGCGTCAACCTTCTGCCGAGGTTCGCGCCGATGGGCAGACAGGCCAGCCCCGCCAAAAGCACGACGCGCCACGCGCCGCTCCAATAATACTTCGCCGCCGCGTCGAGGAGCTTTCCCGTGCCGAACATCCGCCCCAGCAGGGTAAACGCCGCCTGCGGTGAGGGCGAGAAGAAGAACACCCAGCCGATCACGACACACAGCAGCGTGAGAATATGGCGCAGCACATTCGGGACACGCTCCAACAAGCGCCGCAAAACCAGCTTCTCCAGCACCAGCAGCACGCCGTAATACACGCCCCAAAGGAGGAAGCACGCGCCCGTGCCGTGCCAAATGCCGGTGAGCAGCCAGACGATCATAAGATTCAGCGCCGTGCGGAGGCTGCCGCGCCGGCTGCCGCCCAAGGGGATGTACACATACTCGCGGAACCACGCACCGAGGGAGATATGCCAGCGCCGCCAGAATTCCGCAACCGTACCCGAAAGATACGGATACTCAAAGTTCTTTTCGATCTTGAAACCGAAGATACCCGCCAATCCGATTGCCATATCGGAGTAGCCGCCGAAGTCGAAATAGAGCATCAGCGAATAGCAGATCGCGCACAGCCACGCGCCCGCCGCAGAGAGAGACGCCGCAGGCAGCGCGCTGAGGGCATAAAAGGTCGTGCCGAGGGTGTTGGCGATTATGACCTTTTTGGCAAGTCCGATCAAAAACAGCCGCGCGCCGCCGCCGAACTTTTCCCACGAAAAGGGATGCTCTCTGAGCTGCGCCTCCATTTCGGCATAGCGCACGATGGGTCCCGAAACGAGCTTCGGGAAAAAGGTCACATACAGCCCGAAGTCAATGATATTTTTTGCCGCAGGCGCTTTGCCGCGATATATGTCAAAGAGAAAGGACAAAAGCGAGAAGGTAAAGAAGGATATTCCAATCGGCATCGGCAGCGCCCGCCCGGCGAGCAGCTCCGCGCCGTACTTAAAGAAGCACAAAAGGAGCAGATTCAACACCACGGAGCAGGTCAGAACGCACCGCGCCGCGCCCTTCTTTTCCGTCCGCTGCAAAAGCGCAAGCTCGCGCCCCGTAAAATAGTTAAATCCCACGCTCAGCGCCAAAAGCAGCAGATAGCTCGGTTCTCCCCAAGCGAAAAACACAAGGCTGCAAAGAAGCAGCACCGTGTTTTTGGCTCTGTGCGGCGCAATAAAATACAAAAGCAGACTCACCGGCAGAAAGCCGAAGACAAAATACAGATTCCCGAACGACATCTCCATCCCCCTAAAAACTCTCTGTAACGCGCGGCATCCCTGACGCGCCTGTGCAGGCACTGCCGACCGCATACCGTCTCATTCGTTTGCACCGCCTATGGACTTCCGGCCTGCGGTATCCTACAACGCGTCCATAAACGCCTGCCGGATCGCCTGCGCGTTCACGCCGACGGTAAACAGGATATACCTGCCGCGCACCTCCGTAACCGCGTTGTTGTTCAGCAGCGCCGTCTGCTCTACGCCGTAGCCGTCAAAGCTCTGCTTCTGCGCGGCAAGGCGGGCTGCAATCGCCGCTTCGACCGCCTCCGCCTGCGCGGTATCGTTCAGCTTGACCAAGAGCAGCTCCTCCACGCCCATATTCGAGGCGGGATAATACAGCACGATCTCCGCGTAATCCGACGGATTCAGCCCATAAAGCCTGCGGAGCATCCGCTCGTCCGCCTTCTGCGCCTCTCCTTCCAAAAGCCGAGGCGCGGTGACAGTCTCCAGTTCCTCTAAAGAAATATTCGTCTCAGGCGCGCTGCCCATAAGAAAGATCAGCAGAAAAACCGTCAGGGCCGCAAGCGCGATCCGCGCAAGCTCAAGAAAGCTCAGTTTCCATTTCATCTCTAATAATCCCCACGATCAAATTTCTCGCCCAATAGGGGTAAAACTCCGGACGCACATGGATCCCGTCCGGCTGCCAGTAGTTCGCGTAGGTCTCGGAGATTTCGGTGTTATCGACAAAGACCACGCCGTTCTCCGCACACGCCTCGGCAATGGCGGCGCTGAAATCGGGAATCTCATACCACTTTGTGCTAAGCTCAAATGCGGGATCGCGCGCCGGCAGGATGGAGCTGACCACAATGACCGCGTCGGGCAGGTTCTCCCGCAAATCGGCAATGTAATCCAGCAGATCCGCGACATATTCCTCCTTCGTGCTCCAAATGCCGATGCTGACATCGTTCAGACCGTAACAGAGGAAGATGTACTTTGGCTGCAAGGCGACGATCTCGCTCATATGCTCGCCGATTTTCAAAATCGTATCGCCGCCCCCGGCGAGAACACGGCTCTTATCCAAAAAGTCATAATAGTAAAAGCCCACGGCGCGGGAATCGCCCAAGATCACGAAATCATGAAACTCGCTCCAAATATCCGTCTCGCCGTTCTCAATGGCGGCAATCCGCGCCTCATATTCCGCACGGCGTTCGGCGCGCAGGCGTTCGCGTTCCTCCTCGGCGCGCTGCTCCTCCTCGGCGCGGCGGCGTTCCTCTTCCTCGAGGCGGCGCTGTTCCTCACGCTCTCGTAAAAACACATCGACCTCGGCAGGATCCTTTTGTTCCTGCGCTTCTAAATAGGCAAGCCCTGCCGCCGTATCCACGCCGCTCGCCTTTGCCGGTTGCACCGTCAAATACAGCCACGCGCCCACAAGCGCCAGCACCAAAAGCGTCAGCAGCAGCGCCAAGACGCCGTGCTGTTTTTTCGTCCGCATTTTTTGCCGCCTTCTTTCGCGTTTTCTCCCTATATTGTGATGGTTTTCGCCTCGGATTACAACAACAATTTGTAACCGTTCCGAAATTTTGTCAAATCATGTAATATTCTCCGTGCCGTCCACATCATTGCGTGAAACCTATCTGCAGGGCGGGGACATGTCTTAAGCGGGTACAGGTACTAACAATAGGGAGTGCCTACACAAGATTGCCACGGCGCAAGCGCCTCGCAATGACAGAACAGGCTACCCCATTTGTCATTGCGAGGAGCGAAGCGACGCGGCAATCTCGTGCAGGCGCTGATTGGCGCACCAAGAAACAAGCAACAGTATAATGCACCCTACACGCTTCCCTATCCCCCATTCTATGCCAAACGCCCGCGTCTTTTCCGACGTGGGCGTTTATTCTATTTGATTTTATACTTTCACCGGTACCTTGCTTGAAACGGAGTATTCCGTCACATCAAGAATTGTCTCTCCGTCGATTTGCAAAGCGGTGGGACGGTCGAATTTGACCGTGATCTCATGACCCGTCAGAATTCGGCACATTTCCGTATGCTTGACATGCTCGCCCTTGAAAATAGACGGGAAGACCATGAGCGTTTTGAGCTTGCCCGATCCGAACATCAGACTGACCGAGACGGTATGCTCTGCGTTGTTCCGTTCCTGCTGCGGCGCGATCATCATGCCGCCGCCGTAAAATCTGCCGTGCATCGTCGGCGCAAGCCATACCTTTTTAAAGGTATGGGTCTTTCCGTCCACGGTAATCGTCGCGTTGGCGGGCTTGAAGTGGAAGAGCAGCCCCTTGATGGCGATGGAAGTATAATTCACAGGCTTATCCGAGATGTTGCGCTGCTCATCGCCGACCTGACAGCAATAGCCGTCGATGCCGTAGCCGACGCCGTTGAGAAAGCGGTAGGTCTTCCCCTTGACGGTCACGGTAGGCAGCTCCTGTAAATACTTCTGAATGGAGAACGGCGGCTCTCCCTTCTGCTTACCGAGGTCGTGCAGGAAATCGTTTCCGCTGCCGACAGCAAAGTATAAAATGTCATTCGAAATCTCCAGTCCCGCCGTGTCGTTCAGGAAACGATTGATCGTGCCGTCGCCGCCCGCAAGAATCACTGCGTCTTCCTTGTCAATTGCGGCAAAAAAATCCGCATAGGCGCTGATTTTTGTCATGTCGTAGTAGCGCAGCGCCGCCTCCGGCATGATTCCATTCAGCCTGCGCGCCTCCGGCTCTCCGTGGCCGTTTCCCGCAAACGGATTAAACAGAACATGATATACCATAAGCTTCCTCTTTCTATTTTGATTTCTTGCGCTTGATTATACCAGCACACGCGCGCCTTCGCAATGGACAATTCTCTCTTTCTGACCAAAATCGCCCGATTTCGACGCGGTTTTTGCATTGACACAGGTCGCCGTATGCGCTACAATGGAGATATTGAGGTGAGCGGTATGGAAAAATCCGTCCTGCGGAGTATGCTCCGAGAGAAAAAGCGCGCACTGACCGTGGCGCAAATTGAAAGCGCCTCCGCCCGTTTAGCGCAAGCGCTGTTTGCGCACCCGATGTACCGTCAGGCAAACGCGCTCTATGCCTACTTAAGCTACAATCAGGAGGTGCGCACCGAGGCGATTCTCCGCCAAGCCTTGGCAGACGGCAAGCGCGTCGCCGTGCCGAAGGTGTTCGGGCAGGAAATTCGGTTTCTCCGTTTTGACGAAAACACTCCTATCGCCCTCGGCTATAAGGGGATCCCGGAGCCGACGGAGGGCGAGCTTGCGGACGATTTGGACGCGCTTGTGCTGATGCCGGGGCTTGCCTTTGACCCTATGGGGCACCGCATGGGCTACGGCGGCGGCTTTTACGACCGTTTTCTCGCTGGGGAGCCGCACCCTACCATCGCGCTGTGTTATGATTTCCAGCTTATACCCGATCTGCCCGTGCAGGCGCACGATATTCCCGTGGACGCAGTGCTGTCCGCGCCGATTGCGGAGGAAAACGCATGAAAATCAAAGCTGTCTGTGAATATAACGACCAAGGCTATCTGATCTATGCCGCAAATTATGTCGGCGCCTATGTGCGCGGCGCGACGGAGAATGAGGCGCTGTCGAAATTCAGCGGCGAAGTGCGCTCCTACCTTCGCTGGTGCGGCGTGTGCGAACCGCCGAAGGAGGACGCTGAGGTGGAGATCGTGCAGCGAAAAGAATCCGACCTGCAAATTTGCGATGCCGACTCCGACATTCTGTTTGACGCCGAACGCACGCCCTTAAGCGAAGCGGAGTATGCGCGCCTCAAGCTGCTGGTGCTGAAATCCGCGCGCGACTTCCGCAAGCTCTATGCGAGCATTCCCAACCCCGATATCTCCGGCAGAGCGCCGCGCAGAACCTTTTACGGCGCAGTTCCCCGCACGCCGCGCGAAATGTACGAGCATACGAATTCCGTAACCTCGTACTATACCGGCGCGTTCGGGCTGGAGACAGAAAATGTCGCAGATATCTATGCCAATCGGATGCAGGCGCTTGCCGAATTGGAAACGCTGCCCGATTTTCTTTCGGAGAAGGTCTATATCGCCCCCGACGGCGAAAGCTGGACAATGCGCAAGGTGCTGCGGCGCTTTATCTGGCACGACCGCATTCACGCCAAAGCAATGTGGCGCACTGCCGTCGCCCTCTGGGGCAGCGAGATCAAAAACCCTTTCTATTTTATATAGTATTATACTCAGGCGGTCTCCCCGATTCCGGGAGACCGCCTGTTTTTCATCCCCCGTAGGGCGGGGACATGTCTCTGCCGACCGCGTAAGCGGTTGACGGTACATACGAACAAATTTGTATGCAGTCGGTAGTTCCTGCACCGGCGGGGACATGTCCCCGCTCTACAGCCGTTGTTTGCACCCTCGCCGTAGGGGACGGCGTCCTCGACGTCGCATGTGCAGAAACCACCGGTCAATCGGGTAGGAGGCTGACTATTGGTTAGTCAGCCGACCTCCCACAGAACCGTGCGTACCGGTCTGGTACACGGCTCCTCCCCTGTTTACGCACAAACAGATTTGTAATAAGAACTGAAAAACCGGAATCCCGCCTTCTC
>JAQXWB010000117.1 GCA_029225225.1 Bacillota bacterium
CAGGGATAAGAACATAGTCCGAGGCAGCCAGAGCGTTGATGACCAGCATACCCAGGGAAGGGCGGCAGTCCAGCAGTACATAGTCATAGTTGTTTTTTACGCTGTCCACATACTGCCTTAACACTGTTTCGCGGCTCATAACATTTACAAGGCCGGTTTCCACGGCAGACAAGGCACGGTTTCCCGGCACAAAGTCAAAGCCCTCATGGTGGTGCATGATTTCCGTGTGTTCGGCAATTTCTTTGCCGGATACCACATCACTCATTACATCACCGAGGGCGCGGGGCAGGTCATGGGGCTTTCTCAGTCCCAGCATCTTGGTTAAATCACCCTGCGGGTCAACATCGATCAGCAGGACTTTCTTTCCGTCTAAGGCCAGCCCTGCGCCAATGCAGTACACGCTGGTGCTTTTTCCGACTCCGCCTTTTTGGTTGGCTACGGAGATTACTTTTGTTTTCGCCATAGATTGATTCCTCCTTTCATAGATTTAGCCGTCTGCGGCGAAGCAGGCGGCTATGTATGAGCATAAAAAAAGCCGCCTACTCTTTGAATAAAAGAATAAGCGGCCTATGTAACAATTTCAGTATTTAGTTTTCGTGATTTACAGGGTGCTAGAAAGTTTCAAAATCAGTTCGTCTACGCAGTTTGTGTATCGCCCCTGTTGCTGTAACTTGTTCTTGAAACGAATGAGGCTTTGCAGTACAAGACGGGTTTCTTCATCATTCAGATAGAGATACCGTTTTTTATTCTTCATCATCGTTCACCCCTCCTTACACTTACAGGATACCGGAGCATCACCGGATTTGCCAATGTGCAAATCCGATAAACGATATCAGGTTCGGTCAAATCCAGCCAAATCCGGTGAAACGCTATCAGCACTTTTATCCATAATTCCGGGAAGATTTTTGCCGCCAGACAGCAGCAAGAGGAGGGGGAAATCGGCCTTCAAACAGCCGGATCAGCGCCCTGATTTGTCCTATTTATTAACACATAAGGGGTTCAAAATGCCCATTTGTCCACTCATTAACACAAAAAAACGAGGTCAGATTCGGTCAAATCCGGCGAAAATCAGCGAAACAGAATCAAAGCCATAGATACAGGAAAACCCCGGAAAACCTTGATTTTCCGGGGTTTTTGAGCCTTTCTGATTGTAAAAACGCGACCAATTATCTCTTGGAGAACTGAGGTGCGCGACGGGCTGCCTTGAGACCGTACTTCTTTCTTTCCTTCATTCTCGGGTCACGGGTCAGGAAGCCGGCGGCCTTCAGGGTTGCGCGGAACTCGGCGTTGACGCCCAGCAGGGCGCGGGAGATGCCGTGGCGGATGGCACCTGCCTGACCGGTCACGCCGCCGCCCTTGACGGTGCAGACGATGTCAACCTTGCCGACCATGTCGGTGGCGACCAGCGGCTGACGAACGATCAGCTTCAGGGTATCCAGACCGAAGTAGTCGTCGATGTCACGGCCGTTGATGGTGATGGAACCGGTGCCGCCCTCATAGACGCGGACGCGGGCGATGGAAGACTTACGTCTGCCGGTGCCGTACTGATACTGTCTTTTGCTCTCGTACATAGTCTGTTACCTCCTGATTAGTCCTGCGTCCAGGCTTCGGGCTTCTGCGCGGCATGCGGATGCTCGCTGCCTGCAAAGACCTTCAGACGGGTGATGGCGGTTCTGCCGAGGGTGTTCTTCGGGAGCATACCCTTGACAGCCAGCTCCATGGCGAACTCGGGGCGCTCTGCCATGAGGGTCTTATACTTGGTTTCCTTCAGACCGCCGATCCAACCGGAATGACGGCGATAGTACTTCTGATCGAGCTTTCTGCCCGTGAGGACAGCCTTGTCGGCATTGATGACGATGACATAGTCGCCGCAGTCGACGTTGGGGGTGAAATCGGGTTTGACCTTGCCGCGCAGGATGTTGGCTGCGATAACGGCGGTTCTGCCGAGGGGCTTGCCTGCCGCATCGAGGACGTACCACTTGCGCTGCACATCTTCTTTTCTGACCAGGGTAGTGGACATGATGTTTCCTCCGTATATGATAATAAATATTTTGACTTTTTGCAGTTTCGCGCGTACAATATACGCACAGCTTATTCTTTATACCACGGAGAAAATCGAATGTCAAGCGGAAATTTTGAAAAAATGATTTTGCATCGGAAGAACTCTTGAATACTCCGTTTTTCTCTCGTTTTCTCTTGAATTCTCGAGAGGCAAATCACTTGTTTTGAGGGAAGCTGTGAACACGCGCTGCGATGTAGGGCGTGGACATGTCCCAGCCGACCGCGCAAGCGGCAGACGGTGCAGCGGATCAGGTTTGTATGTATTTGGTAGTTCCTGCATGGGATTGCCACAACCAGTGTGCGCACTGGTTTCGCAATGACATGGAGGGGAACTTGTACGCGATCGGTAATTCCTACACGCGGCGGGGACATGTCCATGGTCTACAGAGTTTTATGGGAGTGATGATTTTTGCAAAGAATGATGGGTTTGGTGCGGCGGTGTGCGGAGGATTACCGCATGATCGCGCCGAATGATAAAATTGCGGTGGGCGTGTCCGGCGGGAAGGATTCGCTGGCGCTGCTGGTGCTGCTTTCCGCGATGCGCGCGTATTATCCGCAGCCGTATTCGCTGACGGCGATCACGGTGGACATGGGGCTTGGAATGGATTTTTCGCCGATCGCAGAACTCTGTGAGCGGCTGGAGGTGCCCTTTACGCAGGTCAAGACGCAGATCGGCCCGATCATCTTCGACTATCGGAAGGAGAAAAATCCCTGCTCGATGTGCGCGAAGATGCGCCGCGGGGCGCTGAACAACGCGCTGCTTGAGCAGGGGTTTACGAAGGTTGCCCTCGGGCATCACCGTGACGACGCCGTGGAGACCTTTTTGATGAGCTTATTGTTTGAGGGACGTCTGAGCTGCTTCCAGCCCGTGACATATCTCGACCGCACCGGTGTGACGCAGATCCGCCCGATGCTCTATCTGACCGAGGGCATGGTGCGGCGGTTTGCCGAGGAGCAGCAGCTTCCTGTGATCGAAAACCGCTGTCCCGCCGACAAGAACACGAAGCGGCAGGAGATTAAGGAGCTGATCGTGACGCTCTCCAAGACCTATCCGGATCTCAAGAACCGCGTCTTCGGCGCGATGCAGCGGCTGCCTCTGCCGGAGTGGGGCGTTCAGCGGGAACCTAGATGAAGCCTACGGCTCTATGCCCTCGACGGAGACATTTTCTACGCCGTTATCGTTGAACTCGGCGAGATATTTTTCCATCCGCTCGGTCAACTCGGCGTAGTTTTCGCCGGTGATTTCGGGGTAGCCCATATCGCGTTTGGAAAGCTCCTCGGCGAGAATATCGAAAAACACGCCGTCTTCATAATAGGCGATGGCATCCTGTATGCCGCCCTCCTGAAATGCGCGCGAGGGGAACGCTACGCCGAGACGATGCTCCACCAGTGCCGACAGGGGCGTGCCGCTGCACAGTCCGAATATTTTGCTCTCCACGCGGTCATATTCCTCAATGCGGTCATTGCCGCGCGTGGCGTTGAGGATCCAGTTGCCGATATAGACCAGATCCAGCAGGCTGCGAAATTCCCCGTTCGTCAAATCTATGGTCATTCGTGCCTCACCGTCCTTTCGCGCTCTATTATATAAGCTTTGCGCGGAGATTTCCACCGCAAATTGCGAAAAAACGGAAAAAAGGACTTGTTTTTACCGGGCGAATCACATATGATATAGAGACTTGTAATTATCATTGTTTCGGAGGAGTTCGTTTTGAAGAAACTCAGCGTTTGCGTGCTCTTCGGCGGCATGTCGCCGGAGCATGAGGTTTCGCTCCGCTCGGCGGAGTCGGTGCTGAACCATTTGAATCAGGAAAAATATAATGTATTCCCCGTCGGCATTACGAAAAGCGGCGATTGGGTGCTTTACGGCGGCAAGGACTACAGCAAGCTGCCCAGCGGCGAATGGCTGCATTGTGAGGCAAACCGCCGCGCCGCCATCTCCCCCGTGCGGGGACAGGGACTTTTGAGCTTTGAAGGAGACTGCGTTGTGCGGGAGCGCATTGATGTCGTATTTCCCGTTCTGCACGGCGAAAACGGCGAGGACGGCGCGATGCAGGGGCTTTTGCAGCTTGCGGGCATTCCCTATGTCGGACCGAATGTCGCCGCCTCCGCCGCTTGCATGGACAAGACGCTGACCAAGCTCGTCGTGGATTGCGCGGGCATCCGTCAGGCGGCGTGGCAGCTCGTCACGGCGCAGGAGCTTGCGGTCAATGCGGAGGGCGTTTTAGACGCGGCGGAGGCGCGCTTTGCCTACCCCGTGTTCGTCAAGCCAGCGGGAACCGGCTCGTCCGTCGGCGTTTCCAAAGCGAAAAACCGCGAGGCGCTGCTGACTGCTTTGCAAAACGCGGCAAAGTTTGACAGAAAGATCCTCATTGAGGAATTCATCAACGGCCGCGAGGTGGAGGTTGCGGTTTTGGGCAACGACGCGCCCGCCGCTTCCATCTGCGGCGAGATTGACTCCGGCACGGAATTCTACGACTACGACGCGAAGTATATCTCCGATTGCGCGCGCCTGTATATCCCCGCCCGCATTGATGAGCAGACCGCCGAGGATGTCCGCGACACCGCCATCCGCGCGTATCAGGCGCTCGGCTGCAGGGGACTTTCCCGTGTGGACTTCTTTGTGACCTACGACAAAAACGAGATTGTGTTCAATGAGATCAACACCATTCCGGGCTTTACCTCGATTTCGATGTATCCGAAGCTCTTTGCCGCCAGCGGCATCCCCTACAGCGAACTGCTTGACCGCCTGATCGAGCTGGCAACGGAGGCATAATTGTGGAATGCGAGATGCTTTTGACCATTGAAGGCACGCAGCGCTTCCACGGCGAGGAGCCGGAGACGACCAAGCTCGTCACGGACGGGACGCTGCGCAAGGAGGGCGGCGTGCTGTTCCTCTCCTATGCCGAGAGCGAGCTGACGGGAATGCGTGGGACGCTGACGACCTTCCGTATTGAGAAGAACTGCGTCACCCTCACGCGCACCGGCACGGTGGAATCCGTCATGACCTTTGCGGTCGGGAAAGAGGATCGCTCTTTATATGACGTCGGCTTCGGCGCGCTGATGATCACCGTCCGCACCGAGCGCATTGACTGCCAGATGGATGAAAACGGCGGTTATTTAGAAGTCGCCTACGCGATCTCCATTGAGGACAGCACGGCGGGTATGATTGATTACCGCATCGAAGCGAGAAAAAAACAGTAACGAGAGGAGAACAATCCCCATGCTGCTGCGAAAGAGAATAGAATTTCGGCAGACGGACCCCGAGAGCTGGAAGCGCCAATGGCAGAGTCTTGTGCCGCCGGAGAACCGTGATGTGCCGATCACCGTCGGCGACGAGACCGTCATCGCCTTCGTGCAGAGGAATCAATTTGTGATGATGTTGCAGGACGGGCTTTTGATGGAGGCGACCTTTTTTGATGTGTGCAGCTTTTTCCAGCGCGCGGGCTATCATGTCATTTGGCTGATGCGCTGCACGCAGGATATCCACAACGGCTATCTGAAGCCGCGCGGGAGGGAACGGCGCAAATGGATCTGGAAAAGCCCGACGACAAATTTCGGACGCTGGAGCTCGGATAATTTTCATGCGACGATTCTTTTACAGCACGAGGAGCTTCCCGAAGGGGATCTGCGCGCGTGTGAAGCGCCGGTTTTGCAGCGGGTGACATGGGCGGAAAGCGACGATCCGACGCGCATGGTGCCCGGCAGGACGCAGTTTCTCACCACAGACCTGCCTGCCACGCCGAAGGAGCTGCTCTGCTGGCTGAACGGCACGGCGCTGACGAAGCTAAGGAGTAAGCCTTAGACGCGTGAAGGAGTTTGTATAAGATCGGTAGTGCCTGCACACGGGACGTCGAGGACACCGTCCCCTATGGCGGGGTGCGGTGGATTTCGGGGGCGTGTGCGTGAGATTGCCACGTCGCTGCGCTCCTCGCAATGACATGGAGAGGCTACCCAATTTGTCCTTGCGAGACCAGTGCGCACACTGGTTGTGGCAATCTCAATTCAAAATCCGTGCGCAGCACACCGACGCTTTTCACTATTCACTATTCGTTATTCACTATTCACTGAAGCCCTGCGTAAGGCGCGTCAGGGATGCCGCGCGCTACGGGTGCGGTGGATTTCGGGGGCGTGTGCGTGAGATTGCCGCGTCGCTGCGCTCCTCGCAATGACAGGGAGGGGAAGCTTGTACGCAGTCGGTAGTTCCTGCATGAGATTGCCACGTCGCTGCGCTCCTCGCAATGACAGGGAGGGGAAGCTTGTACGCAGTCGGTAGTGCCTGCATGAGATTGCCGCGTCGCTGCGCTCCTCGCAATGACATGGAGAGGCTACCCAATTTGTCATTGCGAGACCAGTGCGCACACTGGTTGTGGCAATCTCAATTCAAAATCCGTGCGCAGCACACCGACGCTTTTCACTATTCACTATTCGTTATTCACTA